>CAIYXP010000199.1 GCA_903930145.1 uncultured Methylococcaceae bacterium | reverse complement strand
TCAGCAAGGAGGCCGGTGTCACCCGTTTGCCGCCGCATCTTTTGCCCGATGTGACCCGATTGGCAGCTATCGGCACTTGGCGCTACACACGGGGCATCTACCGCTTCTACCCGGATGTGCGCGACATGGTGATGTCAACCAAAATTTCTAGCGGGCTTTCCAGCGAAGTGTTCTTCCGCCTGCCGGGGTGGTGTGTTTACATCGAGATGCCGGAGCGGGAATGGGGAGGCATGTCCCTGCACGGATTTTTCGCCCATATGGAATGGGACACCGAAGAGGGGAGGGCGACATTGCGGCTGTTGCTTGACTGCGAAGAGGGGTTGTATCCATATCCTGTCCGCCTGGATGCCGATGCGCTGGACGTGGCGGTGTCGCGAGCGACAAAGGCGGCCCGAATGCAGTCCATGGGCGGTGGGCGATTTTCCGGCACATCCCCGGGAAATGCGAGTGCATCCATGGCAGACAGCTTAGAGCCATTGGTGTCGCTGGTGCTTTACCTCTGCGGGGAGGATGCAGACATCAGTGAGCAGGGTGGCAAAGCTCTGAACAGCCCAATTCTGGAGGCTAACAATGAAAATGAGTGGTTAGAGGCCAATTTCGGCTACCCTCAGGAAACCGTGCGCCGCTGGCAGGTCGGTAAGCGGATGGGTTTAATCTCTTATACCGCGCATGATCCGCAGCCCGATGGGAAATAAGGCGGGCAGGGGAGGGCGGGTAGCAATCAATAGTCAATTTAAGCTGCGTTAGACTCGTCCAGTGCTGGGCTATGATTGGCGACCTCAGGCGAGGCATCTGATGACGGTGGTGGCCCTGATTGCCGGGGAAAAGTCCATGTGCGATTTGCGTCAGGCGTCGGCGCTCACCCAGGACCACCTAGCTCATGTTTTCGGCGTGGGGCAGGAAAGTGCGCATGGAAAAGCGCAGCGACTTGTTGCTTTCGACGTTGCGGGGCTATTGTGCGGGCGATAGGTGGCGAATTGCACTTGGTGGCGGAGTTTCCCGACCGGCCCCCGGTGCTCATCACCGGGTTGGCGTCCATGGGGGAGGGGACAACACTGGCTGCGGCCGGGAAGGACGGCACCACCGTTCGCACCGGCCTGAACGGCAGGAAGATGCATCTGCCTCGCCGGTGATGATGATAGGGTATGGAGGATGGTGCCGGGGCTGTTCCAACCGTCTTTTCAGAAGGGCAGGGCAGGGGGCTTGCGCGGAGGGGTTGCGTGAATGCGCGCGAACCGCCAAGGCCAAACAATGGCCGTTGTTTGGCTTTGTTGGATTATTCGGTAATGCCTATCAGTGACAGACTAATAAACGATATCGGCCTTTGTCCCGTCGTCGCCGGCGCTCCCTGTGTGCGGCAAGGGGACACGTTTTATCATGGCTGGCAGAGGGGTTGTCACGGCCCGGAGAATATCACCCGGTTGCGCCGCTTTGCCATCGGCATCATCAAGTCAAAGGAGTGTTCAAGCGTAGCGCAGAAGATGCGGGAACTGAACAGGAACACTCGCTTGGTCTTCAATTATCTGAAAATGACAGAAAATGCTTGCCCACCCGGCGGCTACAACATGATTAAAGGGAGAACAAATTTACCGTGCATTCCCTGCCGACGGTACTGGCCATCGCCGCCGGGGCAGTCCTGGGCGGCATGTGCGGTTACAAGGCGGTCGCCGACTGGGCCAACCCCGACCACGGCATCGGCGGGTTCAAGCGCTACGTCGCCCTCGCCGTGGTGGCGCGCAACCTCCAGCGCCTCGGCGCCGTGCTGCGGGGGCAGGAGGCCGAGGCGGCGAGGCGGAAGCGCGGGCCGTACAAAAAAGCGGCCTGACCGGCCCCAACCGGCGGCAAAACGGCATCCCCGGGCAGACGGGCGGGACCGGTGCACCCAAAAACCGACCGTGACAGGAACCATTCTCACAAACCCACCACGCGAGGAAGATTTGCCAATCTACCACACCGTCAATTTCATCGTGGATGTCGGGGAAAGTGCCAAATTGATAAAAAAATTGGGTTTTCTGTCAGACACTAGATAGAATATAATAGGGTTTATGTGAATGATCAATTTGCTGGTCAAAAACGACTCATAGGTTGAAATTGGCTTAGGTGCTTTTCCTGTGCGTTCGCTGGAACCTGATCCGAAAGTATCCGCGAAGCAACTTGATCGACCCCTTCCACATTGTTTTTGGGGCACGGGTTCTGCCTGTAAAGTTCCTTTAAAGTTTGGTGTGGGCTCTGTTTGACAAAAACTTGGTTGGGGTGCATTGTGCACCTAATCAAGATCAAGCAGAAATAAATCACGATTTCCACAACCTTAGGCAAGTCAGATGCGTCATCTGTTTTTTTGAGAAACCAGCATGTCGAATGGATTAACCAATAATAGGAAATCCCCCGACTCTGTCGCTGAGGCAGTAAAAGTTTGACATTTCAGCAGTTTACCGGGTGTTCTGGTTCAACGTAAATCGGAATTTCCCCCTGCCGCCACTGTAAGATAGTAGTCCTTCACCACTTGCCGGTTCTCTCGAATTGTGTGGGACACACCCTGCCGAGCCTGTCCGCGAACCTTCTTGGCCGCGCAGAAGGAGTACCGGATTGAAGAAGAGCATCTGATGCTCGATCACTTCTACATGCTGATTTCGATCTCGCCGAAGTATGCGGTGTCGCAAGTGATCCACTTGGTTCGTGTGTACGGTGCGAAAGCATAGCTTCGTCGCCCAGCACTTTTGAGCGAAGGGTTGCTTTGCTTCCACGGTGGGACGTGATTAGGCGACGATTCTCAAGTACATCTGCAAGTAGGAAGGGGAGGACGAGTGACTCGAACAACTGAAGCTTTGGAATTGAACCAGCCACCTTTGGTGGCTCAAGAACCACTGAGCAGCGCTAGCGACCCAGTTAAGCTGCTTCGAGAGGTTCGCAAACTAAACCCCCGACTCTGTTTGGGATATTTACACTTATTCAATACACTCAAGCTGACTTTTGATGGAAGGTAGCAACAAGTATGCAGGACAACCCACCAATTCAAACAAAAGATATGACATCGGCAGATATTGATAAAAAACCTCTAGATATCAGGGAAGGGATTACTTTAGCTAAGAGGTATTTGCTTGAAAAAAGAATCGGTGGTGGTGGAATGGGAGTGGTTTTTAAAGCAAGGGATTTACTTATTACAAATCCTGAAAAATCTTTTGTAGCAATCAAAACTATCGGAAAGGCATTTAAAAATCACCCACGTGCAATGCAAGCTTTTGAAGAGGAAGCATTGAGAACGCAGGAGCTGCATAAGCATGACAATATAATAAGTGTTTGGAGCTATGAAAAAGATGATGCGTATGATGTATACTTTATTAAAATGGAATATTTGTCGGGTTATCCATTATCACAACTGATGAAGGGAAATCCTATAGATATTTCGAAAACATATTCTATCATCAAAGACATTTCTAATGCGCTAATCTACGCTCACTCAAAAAATATAATTCACTCGGATATAAAACCAAGCAATATATTTATTACTGATAATAATGAAATAAAAGTTATTGATTTTGGAATAGCACGTATTGTTCGAGACCATTATAAACCATCTCAAATCAATATATCAGCATCTGATGAATTCAATGCGTATACACTTGATTACGCTAGTTGTGAAGTTTTGGAAAGGCTACCGAAAAATTGGGAACCAGATTCTCGTGACGACATATACGCCCTTGCTTGCATCGCTTATGAGCTATTCACAGGGGAAAAGCCGTTTGGTAGCAACAAAGGAGCACGTGAAGCACGCGATGAAGGTCTAACTTTAAAGCCAGTAAAAGTTTTGAGTGAAAAGCAGTGGAAAGCGCTAAAACAAGGGCTTGAATTTGCCAGAAAAGATAGAACTAAATCAGTGGAGAAATTTTTGGATGAGATCATTCCTAAGTGTGACGTTCCTCAAGCAGGAAACGCTAAAGGTGGGATAGTCAAGAAGGAGGCAAAGCGAGATTTGATGCTATTTGGCTCATTACTTCTAGTGATAGCTGTAATTCTGGTAATCATATTTAAAAATCTATTCGAAATTAACATAAATGAGAATGGGAACGAGCATCCAAATGTAATTTATGAAACGCCAACCAAAAAACGTGTTTGCCAAAACTACAGCGAAAACGAAAAAGACTACGCGGGATGCCAATTCGGAGATACAGCACCTCCACCAAATTATAACCCTCAATATGCCAATTTTAAAGAGGCCACAGGATTACCGTCTTGGATAATAAATGGTTTAGATGATAATGGGGTTTATAGTCAGCCTATATTAGTGGAAGCCATAAGAAATGGCTTCAGGGAATTAAAGGGTGCCTATTTAAGCAAGGCTAATCTGCACGGTGTTGATTTGAGCCATACGGATATGAGGGGTGCATATCTGGAAGAAGCCAACCTATGCGATACCAATTACGCAAGTGCGAAATTAGATGGGGCTAATTTGAATATGGCTATAGATTGCAACGGGAAATGTGGGCCAGGTTCAATTGGAAAATGTCAACTTATGAATAAGTAAATTTGAGAACACTCATGATAAAAAAATTGTATGCTTGTATGCTATTGATGGTTTTGGTTGAGGTTTCTACTCAAACGGTAGCCAGAAACCTTGATGATATCAAAAAAAGTGGTGAGATTATCATTTGCATGAGAAAAAACCTCAATGTTCCCCCCATCCAATTTATGGAAAATGGCACACGCGTTGGCATAGATATAGATCTGAGCCAACGCATCGCCAAAGGTTTGGGAGTGCAAGCCCGGTTTGAAGGATTGGAGACCGTGAACGACCGCATACCTTGTGTGTTAAACAATCGTGGGGACATTGTAGTTGACAGTCTTTCGGTTACCAAAGAACGCCGTGAGCTGATAGATTTTTCTTCCACACCTTATTTGGTGACCGGAGTTGGGCTATTGTTGTCGAAAAAATATGAAGGCAGCACTTGGAAAGATATCGGCGTAAGCAACAATATTAAGCATCTGACAGTCGCCATTGAGGGGGAAACATCCACCATGAATCAGGCTTTCGAGAAATATTATCCAGACCAGATAGAACGTAAAATATATCCAACCGATAAAGAGGCGTTTGCTGCCTTTTTAAATGGGGAAGTCGACGGATTTGCACAAGATTACGTTAAATTACAGCCCCGGGCTAGTAAAGGGTTCTTGGTGGAGGGTCCACTGACTTCAGACTCCTATGGTGTGGGCTTCAACAAAGCCTATCCTGATCTGCGTGATGAAGTGAGTAAGATAATCAAACAGCTTGAACTGGACGGGTCTTTGCAAAAAATCATTGACCGCTATATCCCAAAACCACTTGTTGAGACGCGAGTGACACCAGAAAAACCCACTTCTTTTACAAATCACATTGTAAAAGATAAAGAAACCCTGTCTGATATCGCGAGAATCCATTGCGGAAATTGGTCAATGTGGCGGGTCATTTGGCAGGCTAATAAGGAGAATATTCCCTTTCCTAATTTGATTAATGTTGGAGCAACTCTGCGTATCCCCGCCGATTGTGGAGGGGCAGCAGCGTCTGCAACCGATAAAACCCATAAATCTGAAGAGGTAAATAACAAAATACGCCAGGATATAAAAACTTCAAAAGTGGATGTTTTAGAACAAAAGCTTAATGATCTTCTGCAACTGAAAGAAAAGAGACTGATTCCAGAAGAAGTCTACAATAAACGTGCTGAAGCCTTATTGAAACAATACGGTCATTGAACCCAAGCGATTCCAAACAAGTTAGTCTTAATCGAAATCTCCATAGAACAAGGAAAAAAATATGTTAAGCAACAAAAAATTTGTCATCAGCCTATTAGCCTTAGGTGCGTGCCTACCACCGCTACACGCCGAAGAGGTTGATACCCTCAAAAAAATCAGCACATCCAAAACCATCGCTATCGGTCACCGCGAATCCGCCATGCCGTTTTCCTATTTCAATGAACAGCAGGAGGTCATTGGTTACTCCCAAGATTTGCTGCAGAAAATCGTTGATGCGATCCAAACTGAACTCAAACTGCCCGAACTGACAGTACAAAAAAAGCTGGTTACTGCACAAAACCGTATTCCGCTGATATTGAACGGTGAAATTAGTATCGAGTGTGGGGTCACCACTAACAACTCTAAGCGGCGCGAGCAAGTTGACTTTTCCAATACCTTCTTCATTGCAAGCATTCGAATGCTAGTCAAAAAAGGTTCATCAATTAAAGAAGTTAGCAATCTGGTAGGCAAGAACGTGGCTACCACACAAGGTACCACCTCGGAACAACTGTTAAATGAACGTAATATAGGTAAGGACGGAAATCAGCAAATGCGGCTTATCTTGGCGAAAGAACACGGTCAGTCGTTCTTGAATCTGGAACAAGGCAAAGCGGTTGCTTTTGTGATGGATGATGTGCTGTTGGCCAGTGAGCGGGCCAAAGCAAAAAAACCTGATGCCTGGGAAATTGTTGGTCCACCGCTATCCCAAGAAGCCTATGGTTGCATATTACCGAAGGGAGACAAACGCTTTAAACAAGTGGTAGACAACGCTTTGGAAAAACTCATGGTTTCAGGCGAAATAGCCACACTGTACAAGAAGTGGTTTGAATCCCCGATTCCACCCAAGAACGTCAATCTGAATTATCCAATGAGCGAGGATATGAAGGTTTTGTTCAGCCATCCAAACGACAAAAGTTTTGATTAAGGGCTAGGTGTCATGTACTCATTAAAATGGACATCCTTAAGCACAGAGGTAATTTGTGCAATCATAGCTGTCATATTCCATCGATCTATTATCACCTCTTAAAATTGGTTGACTAATTCAATCAGATGTCTTATCACTGGAACTGGGGTGCCTTTCTACAGCAACCGCCGACAGGCGAATCATCTTATCTTGAATGGATGGTGTCTGGTTTATGGATGACCTTAACCCTGTCGGTTTCAGCTTGGCTTATAGCCTTAGTTGTTGGCTTGTTGGTCGGCATTCTTCGAACTGTCCCCATAGTTGGCTTGCAGCTTGTTGCACGCTCTCATGTTGAACTATTCCGCAATATCCCGCTGATGGTTCAGTTATTTATTTGGTATTATGTCATCCCTGAATTTTTACCCATCGATTGGGGGGATGAGTATAAGCAACTAGATCCAGCGATACAACGGTTTTCCATATCTGTTATTGGGCTCGGTTTGTTTACATCCGCCAGATTGGCAGAACATGTTCGTGCCGGTTTGGAAGCTTTGTCGATGGGACAGAAAAACGCTGGGATTGCCTTAGGCTTAAGCTTACCTCAAACCTACCGGTATGTGCTAATGCCTATGGCGTTGAGGATGATGTTGCCGACACTGACATCGGAATTGATGAATATCTTCAAAAATTCAGCAGTTTGCAGCACTATAGGAGTTGTCGAATTGTCCTATCAGGCTGGTGCATTGGCAGAATGCCAGTCAGTATGTGTACCTTATGAGTCCTTTATCTTTATCACAATGGCCTATCTCGCCTTAAATCTACTTACTATGGTGTTGATGAGAAGGGTGGAGAGATGGGTTTGGATTCCCGGATTTTTGGGGAAGCATTAATGTACGAATTTGACTGGGACGCAATATCTTCCGTGTTGCCTATATTAGGCAAAGGGATGATGTTAACCTTGAAGCTTACTGGAGTGGCTGTATTAGCTGGGATTACTGGGGGAGTTTTGTTGGCCTTGTTGCGCCTTTCAGCTATCCCCGTACTTTCATGGCCGGTGATCATGTATATTAATTTTTTTCGCTCAGTCCCCTTGGTGATGGTGCTACTAGGTTTTTTTCTGTTGGCACCAGCATGGGCACGGCATATATTTGGCTTACCAGACAATGTTGAAATGCGCCTACCTTTAGCTATGGTGGGGTTTTCTTTGTTTGAAGCAGCGTATTATGCGGAGATTATCCGGGCTGGCATTCAGGGTATCCGAAAAACCCAAGTTCAAGCGGCTTATGCTTTAGGTCTTGACTATGCTCAAACCATGAGATGGGTAGTATTGCCACAAGCACTTCGCAATATGCTTCCGGTGTTGTTGACACAGGCCATAATCCTTTTTCAAGACACATCTTTAGTGTATGTTGGTGGCTTATTGGATTTCTTCGGAACAGTTTACACCGCTGCCAATAACCGTCATGCCTATGTAGAGCTATTCATATTTTCGGGTTTAATCTATTTTTTATTATGCTTTGCCGCATCGTATGGTGTCGGATGTTTGCAGACCCGATTTGTCAATACGGGGAATAGCTTGCAACAATGATTTCAATCAAGAATATCAATAAATGGTATGGCAACGTTCAGGTGTTGAACAATTGTACGACTCATGTCCGTCAAGGCGAGGTGGTGGTTGTTTGCGGTCCATCTGGCTCAGGGAAGAGCACACTGATCCGATGCATCAATGGGTTGGAGACATTTCAATCGGGTGAAGTCATTGTCGATGGGTTTTCTTTGAAAGACAAAAGCACGAATATTGCCAAGCTGAGATCCCGTGTCGGTATGGTATTTCAACATTTCGAATTGTTTCCTCATCTCAATGTGATGCAAAATCTCACTCTGGCGCAAACTAAAGTGCTCAAGCGTAGCCAAGGTGAGGCAAAGGATAAAGGGTTTGCGCTTTTGGAAAGGGTGGGACTCCTTGAGCACGCGAGCAAATATCCAAACGAACTTTCCGGTGGTCAACAACAACGTGTCGCAATCGCAAGGGCTTTGTGCATGGATCCTGTCGCCATGTTGTTTGATGAGCCTACCTCCGCTCTTGACCCTGAAATGATTAGTGAGGTGTTGGATGTCATGGTTGACTTGGCCAGAGATGGGATGACAATGGTTTGTGTAACCCACGAAATGGGTTTCGCCCGCCAAGTTGCCAACCGGGTGGTTTTTATGGGTGAAGGTGGTGTAATTGTAGAGGATGACGACAAAGAGAAATTTTTCAACCAACCATGTTCTGAACGAGCGCGGATGTTTCTTTCACGGATTTTAAAGCACTGAGGCGGGGGCATATTCGATATGTGTCTAGGAATCCTCCGATGTAGAAATTTCGCACCAGCTTAACTGGATATGGAACCCTGAGTTTGCGCAGACTTCTCGCGAACCACTAAGATTAATTCTCGCAGTCAGGTAACCGTTTTCAAACTAAGTATGGCTCAATATAAGTGGAAGTGATATTTTACCATTATGATTAATTGTGATGATTTAAGGTTGAACTGTGATGTTTTTAACGCTGACTATAACCGAACCAAGCGACTTGATGGGCCACATCGAAAGATGCAAAACGCTTACAACAGGCATGCTCACCATAGGTCGGGTTGACAAGAGTGATAGTGGTGAGGTTTGGTGTCTACACGAAGAAGCTCCAACACATAGAAAGAGAATAAGCAGAGAACACTGCGATGTAAGATTCGAAAATGGCAAGTATTACGTCGTTGATCGAAGCAAAAACGGAGTTTTCCTCAATGATAGAAGGATAGAAAAGGATACGCCAACGGAGTTGTGTGATGGTGATTATTTTTCGCTATGCGATGACCCTGCCATTTATGTTATCAAGGTTTCTTTGTCTTCGTTAAGCCAGTCTGTTATCAATGTCGGTCATCCAATTGAGAATGAGGGTATTCCTAAATCTGAGCAAGATAACGAAAGAAGCGTTGATTGTTGCATAGCTGAATGGTTAAAAGAACATTATCAAAAGGAAGGCCGAGCGCTACCTTGCAAGAGAGGCCAGCCACCGCCTTGCACACAAAATCCAGTTTCTCCAACAAATTTAGTTATTGATAAGGTAGATGTTAAAGCCAAGTCGGGTAGTTTCGACGAAAATTCCGATGAGCTGATGCGTAAGGCAGTCAAAGGAATTATTTTGCTATTGGATGTCCGCAACAAAATCAAGGAGGAATTAGATATTCCGAGAAAAACTAGGTTTGGAGATAATTCAATTAAAGATAGGATTTTATCGGAAGCTGTTTCTGAAGACGAAGTCATCGATAATCGTGTAGACTCATTTATTGGTGAGCTGTTACGACTTCAATCGGAAAATGCAGGTATTTTGCTGGACAGCATATTCCTAGATATTATAGCTCATCAATATGCAATGCTCGAGGTGATGAAGTCTTTACCAAAGGAGATTTTATGTCGGATAAAACCAAGTCTATTTGAAAACCAAGGCAATAAAAACCCAATAAAACGTCTTGCAGCAGGATCGATTGATTGGGATGCATTCAAGAAAAGTTACGCTGAATTATGTAAAGACGGATTCAAGTCGATTATTTCCGAAACCTATGAGAAAGTTGAGGATTCGTACCGCTGTAAACATGCACAATAGCAATGGCGTTAACTGGGAGGGTTTCAACCAATCATACTTAATTTAACAGGCGGAAGGAAGGTAATAAAATGAAAGAAAAGGTTGTATGGTACGAGGGAATGCTGTTAAGACCCCAGCATTTTCAGCGACAGGAACGGTATCTCTTAGACTATTTCAAGAGTTCCTTGCAAAGTATTGCACCCTATCAATGGGGAGTGAGATCAATCAAAGTTGACCAAGGCTTACTTAATGAGGGTGCTTTCGGCATTAGCCGCTGTGAGGGTATTTTGCCTGATGGAACCCCTTTTTCCTTAGACGAGGATGATGATATTCCAGTTTCGCTTAAATTGCCATCAGGTTCTAGTAATGTCCTTGTGTTTTTAGGATTGCCAGAAAACACATGGGTTGCTGGTGTCAACGCGATTGATGGAGATTCGATGCCTAGCGGTGCGCTGGTAGGAACCAAAACCCGTTTTGCGGCAGTCCCCAGAAAAATCTCTGACGATAATGATTTTATCGGCAAGATAAAAAAAGAACTCCGTGTCGCTCGGCATTGTTTTGAACTAATTGCCGAGGATATAAATGGGTATATAACGCTCCCCATAGCTCGCATCAAACAAGTCAATGGAAAACTTGTAACCCTTGATGAAAATTTTATTCCTCCTTGCTTAGAAGCTAACAAAATACCAAATTTAAGCCAACTAATCGCATTTTTGGAAAGGGAATTGGCGCTTTGTATTCAGACACATGTCGATTGGCTTAGACGAACAACTGCGCGGGATCATAAGGAAATTGATGCTTTACTCAGCCTACAGTCTCTTAACCGTTTCAAACTGTTACTTGAGCAAAGTAAACATGTGTCGTGGCATCCGCATCAGTTCTACAACTTGCTGCTCAATCTGTTTTCTGATTTGTCAACAACAAGAACCAAAGAACGAACACCAATCTCTGAAAATGTGCCGCTATATCAACATGACGATCTAGAAAATAGTTTAATTATTCTGATACAAGCTATTATCAGTTTGCTTAACATTTCATTGGAACTTGACGTTGTGGAGATACCTATTGAATTTATCAAAACCGATTCAACTTATTCCAGATTCTTGGCGAAGACAAGTCATCTCTTCAAGAAAATGATTGCAGATAATGCTCGTTTTTATCTTACAGCCAAACTACCTGAAGATATAAGAGACAAATTTTTCAATCAGTGCTTCATTGCTGAAGCCAACGAACTTGATAAACTTTTAAAAGGGGGTGTATACGGCATTGAATTGGAGCCTAAAAGTAGCCCTCCCCAAGGAATATATTGTGATGAGAACACATCTTGCTTTTTACTTGTTGCCGATAAGCACAATACGCTTTGGAAGGAAGTCGAGAAATCAGAGCATGGACTTGGCTTTCATGTCAAACTTAACCAATTGTCTGATGGGGATCTTAAACTTTGGGCTGTTAAAAGTCGCTCTACACCAAGATAAGGGACTAGATGATGCCAAGCAATGAAGGTCCAGAAACAAACGATCAAGAAACGGTCTTCGATTATCCTGATGCTGAGCCGCAACGCCCCCGCGCTCCGGGGTGGGAGCCTGAGCCTTTGGACAGTGCTTCCATTCGGCATCCTGCATCATCCGAACAATCCGCCACTTCAATCAACTCCAAAGAGTTGCAGGGACGGATTGAAATAGCTGCGGCATCTTTGTTAGGCTTGATTGCACGCATCAAGCTTATTGCAAGGCCGCCAAATCAAGAGCAGCTTATCAAAGAAGCAATAGAATCCATCAATAAATTTGAAAGGAAAATTAGGCACGACTTTAATTTCAGTGACAAGATGGCAAGAGATGCAAGCTATCTTGTTTGTGCCACCATAGACGATTTAGTTGTTAACGAAACTCAATGGGGGAAATCAGGCATATTCCATGCTAAAGGGGTTTGCTCTAGCGTCCATCCAAGCCGGAAAGGATGGTGGGGTGAAGTGTTTTTCGATCTGATAGAGACATTTAAAAGAGACACATCTCTTTACCATAAGCATTTGGAGCTTGCATTCTTATGCCTGTCTTTGGGGTTCCAAGGAAAATACAGACGAAATGTATCTGTGCAACCTGTCAGAGGCGGACACGAATTCCCTAGCGCAGAAAAAGAGCGCAATGACATCTGGCGTACCATTGAAAATCACTATGAGTCAAAAGGTTTTGACAATCGCTTTAATCTTCATATTCAGTCGGCACACAAGGAATTGACCGCTCCTCTCCGTCAGCAATTTCCTTTGTGGGTGTTTTTTTCGATAGTGTTGTCAATTCTGGTGATGATTGGAATAAGCCAACAAATATATAACGGAAAATTGTCTGACAAATTCTCAGAATATCTTAAAATCCCTGTGATTAGTTTTCCAGAAAGAATTCATACTATCCCATTGGCTAATAGACCAATGTATCACATTCTAAAAGAACGTCTAAGTCAGGATATCGGAAATGGACAAGTTGAGGTAATTGAAAACAAGACAGGCGATGTTATCATCAGGATTCCAGGAAATACCCTTTTCGACTCGGGTAGGGCTGATATTCGCGCGGAGCATGATAGCAGTTTAAAACGCATAGCTTTGGCACTGAAGAAAATGGAAAATGGCTTGATAAGAGTGGATGGTTATGCTGACAGCAATCCACTTGGGAAAGAAAGTCCGTTCAAATCCAACCAAGAGTTATCCGATGTGAGGGCAATGAGGGTCAAGGATAAACTCTTAGAATATATGGGAGCCGATGCTAACCGTACAATCGAATCGGTAGGACAAGGTGCAAACTATTTTCTTCAAGGTATAGATAGCGCTGATCCAAGGCAGCGAAGAGTGGAAATTACTGTCTACCCTTCTGGAGAACAGCTATGAAAAGATTGGCAGACTGGTTCCAAGGGGTCAATGCCCGGATTATGTCAATTGTGGGCATGATTGCGATGGCCGCGATGATCTGGAACATTAATCAACTTTTGCCTTATGGGATAGGGCAAATTCTGGGTTCCGTCTGGGCAAAGGTTGCCCTGATGATGGCTATTTTCACTATTTGGGGGGCTTATGAATATCGTATGTATAGGCAGGCAGGCAAAAGGGAGGGGGAACTGCAAGAGATGCCCGGACAGGAAGACGATGCTGCTCTAAAAAGTCGATTTAAAGAGGCTATTGACAGTTTGCGTCAGCGGCGAGGTAAAGAACATGTGTTGACCGATTTACCTTGGTACATCTTCATAGGCCCACCCTCCTCGGGCAAGACGAGATTGGCCCAAGTCATCGATCCTACGCCTGAAAGTAAAACAAAAGGTATGGGCGGCACCCGCAATTGCGACTGGTTTTTTACGCCGGAAGCAGTATTGATCGATACGGCAGGCCGTTATATCAACAATGTGGATGCGGCTAATGACCAAGTTGGATGGCAAAGTTTCGTGAAGTTGCTTAAGAAATCTAGACCCATTCAGCCAATAAACGGTGCTGTGGTTACATTCAGCCTGATCAAATTAAAAGAAGGTCAGCCTCAACCTCTCACAGAACAAGAAATAGACAGCCAAGCCAAGGAAATAAGAATTAGGTTATGCGAACTGCGCCAACAACTCGGCATTCGTTTTCCCGTCTACATGATTTTCACCAAAATGGATTTGGAAGCCGGTTTTCGGCTTTTTTTCAAAGGACTGGAGGAAAAACAGCGTGATTTGATTTGGGGAATCACGCTTCCCTATGCTTTAGATGGACAGTTCGCCACTGAAAACACAATCATTAAACTAGAGAAGAACTTTAAAATCTTGGAGTTGTGGCTACACGAATTGATGTTTGTTCGACTCGGACAATTACAACTCAGACAATTAAGTGATATTCCCTTACGCCATCCGATATGCACGTTTCCACAACAAATGCACAGATTGATGGAGGTTGCTGAACGATTTGTGTCAATAGTCTTCAGTCCCATCGGTGACGAACCCTCGCTATTACGGGGGGTCTACTTTACAAGTAGTACCCAAGAAGGTCAACCAATTGACAGTCTATTAGAATGGTTTAGCAGACGTTTCTCCTTGGATATTAGTCTGAAACTGGCCAATCAAGAAAAGGAAGGGCGTTTGGAGAGAAGTTATTTCGTACACAATCTCTTTAATGATGTCGTTTTCAAAGATAAGGGACTCGCCGGACGTAATCGAAAATTAGAACAGAGAAAGACATGGTTTTATTGGATCGCTGTCGCGGGTTCCGCGGCACTTGCGTTGGTATTATGTTTTGCTTGGTATAAAATTAATCAATTAAATAATGACTATGCCGAGAAGGCCAAGAGGGACAGCGAAGATCTCATTTTCAAAGGTGGACATCTTGGTTCGTCAGCTTCGATCATAGAGACCCTGCCATTACTTGATCAAGCGAAACTTGTCAGAGATGATACCCAGCCATCAATAAACCCAATGCTCAGATGGGCCTCGTTAGGGCTTAATCCATATGATGTCTTGCGAGAGAAGTCTGATAATTTATATCAAGAGGTGTTACGACAGGCTTTGCTACCTAGGCTGATAGTAAAGCTGGAGGACAATCTAAAAAGTGGTGGGCTAAGCAAGAATGAACAGAATGAGGCGTACCGAGTCTATCTAATGTTGGACGATTCAAGCGTATTTGATAGTAAAACTGTGCAAAACTGGTTCGAAAATTACTTCAAAATGGAATTTACCGCTATTGATCATGCTCGTCGAGTTCGGTTAATAGCACATTTGGAAACCTTGCTTGAAAAATATCCCGTGCGGACAACTGGATTCAAAAGTGATTCTAGCTTGATAAATAAGGCCAAAGACCAATTACGGCATGGATACTCAGCCAAGGAAATTTATAGGCAGGTGGAAGGTGAAATAGCGGAGCAAAATTTAACTTCCATTAATATTGAAAAAATGGCAGGTGACAATGCCTATCGTGTTTTTGGAAACATCAGTACGAGCCAAATTAGTGGCTTGTTTACCCCGGATGGCTACCAGAAATTCAAACAGACTCTTGATCTGATAATTAATAATAATGCCCAAGATTCGCGTATTGTTGGACAAAATACACAATCGACATCAACGACGGATCTGAAGTCGCAGGTCATGAAAATCTATCGGCAGGAATATAGTGAACACTGGCGAAAACTCCTGTCCGAATTAGAGATTCTTCCTCCAAAAGATTCAAATGAACTTAAAAATCTGGTGCACATTGTCGCCGATCCCCAGTCATCTCCGCTGACCTCTTTGCTCGACAAGGCTTATGAACAAACCAACTTTGCAGATTTTGATCCTGTACTGAAGCAGGAGATCGGTTTAAGTGAAAATAAAGGATTGGCGGAATTCCCCGACCCAAAACAAACCGCCGAAACAATGAAAAAAATAGAACCGATATTAGCAGATGTTGGCGGCTATGTGAGGTCTGCTGAGATGTCTGGCGCAACTTCTTCTGCTATTCAGCAAGCCAAAACTGCGTTGGAAGATCTAAAATCGATGGCACAGCAACAAACCGCTCCTGGTTTAAGCAAATGGCTTTCTTCTTTAGGCAATGACGGCGATGCCATCCTCACTAAAAGTATTAGAAATGAATTTAATAAAGCCTGGATTTCAGAGGTTTATAATGTATGCGAAAAATCTATCAACAACAAATATCCGCTCAACCCCAAATCCGTGGATTTTATACAACTGACCGAGTTTGAAGCATTTTTTGGGCCAAATGGAACAATAGAGAAGTTCAAGGAAAAACACTTGCAAGATCAACAATTATCATCTAATGTGCGCAATCAATTTGATCGGGCTAATAATATCAAGATGATGTTTTTCCCCAGCAAGCGACCGGGCTTGGGCGTGGCCTTTCATCTAATAGCCAAAGATAATCTAGACCCACGGATTTCCCTGTCTCAACTAGATTTTGGCAACGACAGTTTAGAATACAAGCATGGCCCAGAAATAAGCAAACAATTCACATGGCCAGACGTTGGAGCAAATTCTGTCCGCTTGGTGTTAACGCCTGCATCGGCAGAAACCATGCCTGTCGAATTGACCGAGAATGGGCCATGGGCATGGTTCCATATGCTTGACAAAGCGGACATAAAACCAGCTACTGACGGATATGACGTAACTTTTAATGTAAAGGGTTACAAAGCTGCTTATCATATTAATACCAGTATAAATATAAAGGAACTGAGAGAATTTCATTGTCCTGCTCGTCTTGATTAGATTTCAATGTATATTTAGGAACCCGATTGATGCCTTACCTCATATGCCTATTGATCTTGTTTTTGGCGGGTTGTGGCTTGTTTGAAACAGCCTCAGATCCCGAAACCACTTCTGAAACCAATGAGAAACAACCCAATATTGCCGTTGAGAAGCAACCCAAAATTGAGGTAAAGGTACAACCCCCTGAACAACCTAGCCAAACCTTGGTAAAGCTTGATGTGGCAGCATTGCCGAACGTGAATCCGAATAGCAGTAACCAAGCATCGCCAGTCGAATTGCTGGTTTACGAGTTATCATCCGATCAATTCTTTCGGACTGCTGATCTGCTCAAACTATATCAGCAAGAGGCAATGGTTCTTGGGAAAACCTTGCTCAACACACATCGATTGATGCTGACGCCCGGCGACAAAAAACAACTGAGCTTGGAGTTTCAACCGGCCACCCGGTTTATCGGTGTCGCTGCCGCTTTCAGCCAATATCAGCAAGCAGATTGGCGCAAATCCATAGCCATCGTTCCAGGAACCACAACCCGGTTGTCTATCCGCTTGGAAGCGAGGCGGATCATTTTAAGCGGTAATCCTTAATGGCATGGGGATGGCCTTTTTGGCGCCACAAGCAGGCTAAAGTGCAAAAAATCCAAGGTGGTTTGCCGGGGTTTTTCGGCAAATCACCTGACTATGCTGATTTTTTTTGCAGGCGCCTTCCTCACTCTTTCGTGGATTCTTGGTATCAATGGCTAAGCAAATGTTTGGAGAGCAGCCAGAACCAACTCGGCGAAGAGTGGCCGACGGTTTATGAGCATGGTTCCTGCTGGCATTTTGCATTATCGCCTGGGTTGTGCGGACAGAAGTCTTGGATAGGCTTGGTGTTGCCTAGTACCGACAAATCCGGGCGGAATTTCCCTTTTACACTGGCGGCGGAATGGTCGAACCATGCCAGTTTCCCTAGTATCCTGCCATCGTTAAGTGATTGGAGCAAGCGGGCTGAACAAACGGTACGCTACTCACTCGAACAGCGCATAGACTTGGATGAAATTGATGTAAGGCTTGCCCAACTCGGTCCACCATCATCAACTTTCTCAAAGAAGCTCAACGCCGAGCATTGCCAATCTCTTAGTCTGCAAGGTTTGGGGGTTTGCCGTGTTGATCCACAAGTCCTTGGCAATTCGACGGAATGGCCCTATTTTTCCTTGGGATGGCTGGCGGATATGCAGCCGGGCCATAGTGCATGGTGGACAACGGGTTCGGAGCGGGTCAGTCCGTCGCTGTTAATTTGCCACGGACTACTGCCGACTGAGGGCTTTGCCGCACTGCTTGACGGGCTATGGTCAGAACGGGGTTGGCAGACGTTAGACTATGCCGCAGAACCGTCCATAGACACCGATGATGAGTCCGAGTCCACGACTTGGACGGAAATCCAATCCGACAATTGGCACTGGAAGTCGGCATCCGTGACGCATCAAGGAAACAGAAGAGCTATGAACGAGGATGCTTGCTTGGAACGCTCCGACATCGGTTTGTGGGCGGTTGCCGACGGTATGGGTGGGCATGAAGCGGGGGAAGTGGCAAGTCAACGAGTGGTCGACAGTTTGGGGAAAATTGAATCGGCCGATACTTTGGATGCCATGCTTGCCCAAGTCGAAGCGCGGCTAGTCGAAGTAAACGATGAACTACAAGCCATGGGATCAGAAAAGGAGTTGCACACGACACCGGGCAGCACGGTCGTTGTGATGCTCGCTGTGGGAAACGAAGGTGCATGTCTTTGGGCAGGCGACAGCCGAGCCTACCGCTACCATGATGGAACGCTGGAACCTTTGACGCATGATCACAGCCGGGTAGGGGATATGCTTCGCGAAGGAATACTGTCGATTGACGAAGCCCGGAATCATCCAGCTAAAAACAAAATCAACCGGGCTGTGGGCATTACCGACCATCTTGTCCTTGACACGGTGCGTTTTGACATCCAGAACGGCGATGTTTTCTTGCTGTGCAGCGATGGACTCAGTAACGAATTGAATGATGTTGAGATCGCAGCGATCTTGAGCGAGGGAAAAGACAGCACCCCCGAAGTTCTCTGTGAAAACCTACTGACTGAGGTACTAGGCCGGGAGGGGAGGGATAATGTTAGTGTGGTGGTGGTGGTGGTGTGATATATACTGTGCTGATCTGAGGCTAACACCCAATACTTTCCGATATTAAAATTAATCCTTGAAAAACCAGCTAATAAAAGGTATTTTTAATAAAAATCTTCTGAAAAACATAAGAATCCTCAATGGAAACTCGAAGACGTGTTCATCACTTTGGAAGAGTGTAGACAAATTGCGGTAATTGCTATATATGGTTTTTGCAATAATGCGTTGTGCAAGCATCTGATCTTGTGGAAGCATTTGATGTTCAGATATGCCGTCAGAAAAACCCGCTTTTAGCTTTCTCGATAAATCTGAATTCGTTTGCTCTATTAAATCTATCATTTTTCTTCCCTCTTCATGATTTATATCCATGGAGTGTATAGCTCTTTCCATTTCCAACCCCGAAAAATAATCATCATAGCGGGTTTTGACAGTTAGTTTTGTAATGGTAGGAACAGTATCTATAAAAAATACCAAGAAGAACAATGCCAATACCTTGAAGAGCAAAAATAAATTATTGCCTCCATTTTTGTTCGCGCTAGGAACAGCATTTCCAACTTGATTTTCATTGATATGTTGATGGTTATCAGAATTACTTAATATGGCGCGGAATAAGGCTCTAGTTTGCTGAATTGTGTCATTGTGTTTGTCTATGGCATATGTGTCTTTCAGTTTTTCTTTTTCGGACTGGATAGTTTGGATTTGTCTGTTGATTTCTTTGATTTTTTGATCAGAAACTTTAATTCTTTCTTCTTGATCTTTTTTATCGGCACTTTCACTAAATGTCAATTCTTCATTTAAAGCACTTCTATCAATACTTAAATCTGGTGGAGTGGATTGTTTATGTGTCCCCAACTCTTCTATATCATTTCGTATTCTTTGTATATCCCTGTCTATCTCATTTTGGCGTTGATTCAGGCTATTGATTGCATTATCGATTGAATTTACTACAGAGCCGATGCCGGGTTTTCCACTTAGTTCCCCTCTAATTTCTTTTTGACGCTCAATTTGCTTTGCCTGAATGAGATCGGCATTACTTCTTCGAGCATTCATCAACTTGTCAATTTCATCATTTTTGAGGTTTACTTGTTCTTGAATGTCATGAGCATACATTCGTTGCTGTTGCATCCAGGCATTCCTTCGGTCTTGTGCGTCCTGTTCCAGTTTAGTAATACGCTTTTTTATAATATTACCTGAGTCATATTCTTGTAATTTACTTTTTGCTGAATTTTTATCTTCCTCATTCTCCTTTATTTTATCCGTGAGCTTTTGAATTTCATTATTATAACTCCTTTCATCTATGGATCGGAGTTCTTCCAAATGTAAACGCAGCGATTGATTGATCGTCTTATTGAAGATAAATAACACCATTGGTTCAGAAATTACCATACTCAAGCACAAGCTAATTAAAATTCTGATGACTAAACCAAATGGTCTTTTTTTGGACAAGGTTGTGACGATGATACAATCAATAACCAGCAATAGGGACGCAATGACGATTGCAGCAGCCAAACGCAACCAAGAATCCGCAATTGTGAGGGAATCCGTTATTTTGTAGAACTTCTCCCCTTCCACCACAGTGCTGAAATAATAAAGGGATGATAAAAAACCAAAGAAGGAAGGAATTAGAACGCTAATTCCAATTCTGACGAGTTTGATTTTTTCATGCGTTATCTCTGTCCTGTCAAGGCCAAGCTTTTCATCGGCCAATATCTTTAAGTCATATCCTGCCAAACGAGCAATAAATGTTTCAAATTTGCCAAATCTAACAAATCCAGATGAGTTATTATTGGGTTCCATTATGGAATTAAATGTAGTGAAAAAACTTGATTATTCATAGATTAAAAGCTGAGTTTAAAGTAAGAGTATTTAAGTCACGTGGTCAGGTTTTTAATTATCACATTTCAATCGCTTACAAACTTGAGCTATCACATCCAGCAAAGCCCCGCCTATCGGTATCCGTCAAATAAATGTCCTCACGTCCATCTCACCTAGATGGTGACGTGGCATAACCACCAGAGAGTTCTAAACTAAGCGGGTGTGCCATCGTGCGGTTTTTGCAGAGGTGAGTGTCAATGAAATACCTAACCCCTTGCTTCTCAAAACGTGCTAATTGTGAGTATTACGATTATTGATGTGTCATCGAATAGCAAACGGAATACCTGGGAGGTTGAAAGATGTACATGACTTTTAATCACACCCAGTGCTTTCTCTTCGCTAAAATTCATATGGAAAGGCTTTTTAGAAAATCACTAATTATTAGTGAAGAAACTACAGAACTTCTATTTCTTAATTGATTCAGGTATTCAATACTGCTTGATTTAATCTTCGACTTAACCAAGCTTGGATCATAAATTCTAAGGCTATCCGCTGCTATAACAACCAAATCATCTTCTTGGCTATTAAGCATTTGAATTAGTATAGGTATAGCATTAGCTGAAGCACACCAAGAAATAATTTGAGCACAATATTGTCTCCATTGAGTTGTTCTTTCTTTCCAATTTTTTTCTAGCAAAGCCCAATCATCCTGAGTAAATTCAGAAATTAAATGCTCGGCGTATAATATCGCATTATCCTCCCAGTAGTTGATTGAATAATCGTTAGACAAGTAGTCGTCAAGCTCTAGAAATCTTTTCATAGTATTTATAATTTAGAATGTTATGGTAGGTTTTCCGCCAGTTGGATATGAGGATATTATTTGACCTGAAGAATCTTTTATTACTTCCCATTGAACCCCATCAATAGTTTGGCGATGTAAAGTTGCTCCATCCCTAGCTCTAACAGAAATAGGATTACTATCTGCCACTTGATTGGTAACATCAATAATCTTATCATTACTCCAGTTGTCCGGGGCGAGTGTTGATTTTTTTATTCTCGACAAGTTTCCATCTTCATATTGAGTAACAAATTTCACATCCGTCGTGCCGTCAGGATTATTCGCTATCACCTCTACATTATAATTTGGATCATTCTTGATAGCGGGGGAATGCCCACCTATAAGTTCGTTAGAAGGGGTTTTTCGTTTACCGTAAAGAATTTTTTCCTCCATATCAGCAGATATTTCTGTCTTGGATGGGTTGGGATGCACTTCCTCGGCATAGGGCTTGACTGGTTCATCTTCGAACGGCGGTTGGGTCGGTTTTTGCCCCAACGGTGTTGTGGGAGGCTGTTCCTCAACCGGAGTCTCAGAAGACGATTGAGGCTTAGATTGCTCAATCTTTTCCGATGTCTTGGGTACAGGCGGTTTGACTGGCTCATCTTCGACTGGCGGTACGGGTGGCTTCTCATCAACTGTCTTACCCCTCCAAGCAGCTATTTTTGGTAAGATAAATCTAAAAGTCCCTGCAGTTAACGCCGAATAAAGTACAGTTTTTTCAAAATTCTCCCAACTCCACTGACTGAGATTCGCTCCATTCAAGGCCCAATCCGAAATATAGCCGATGGCTCCTGAAACGCCGCCGACACCGGCAAATAGCGTAACGCTAGCAGTGGCGGGTAAAAGCAAAAACGGCAAAGAGGACAAAAAACCAACTAAGGCTCCTTTCCCTGCCGCCTTCAGCACGCATTGCAGATTCCAGCCGTTTTCCAAACCTTCGTTTAAGGCATAACCGACAGCCCCAGCGGCTATTCCACCCAGTACAATCGCTGCGGCGGTGACGATACCGGCAGCCAATGCAGCCGGTGCTATAGCAACTACAAGAGCGCCAACAGCAATACCCGCGATTGCGGCACCCGCGAAGCTTAGTGCGCCATTCCACCCGAACAACCCCAACGGATCCGCGCCATTAATGGGATTATTGTCCACATAGGCGAAAAAGTTGCAGCCAGCCAAAAACCCCAACGGGTCCCGACTCAAATACCGACCCAACTCCGGCGAATAATAGCGGAAGCGGTTGTAATGCAACCCCGTTTCACTGTCAAAATACTGCCCCGGAAACCTTAGCGGATTGGCTATGTCTTCAATGTTCATCCTAGCCGCCCCAAACGCATCCATATCCGCCTCCCAGACAATACGGCCTTGGCTGTCGGTGAGTCGGCGCGGAGTGCCTAAGGGGTCGCAGTGGTAGTGGAATACCTGTCCATCGATGCGGGTCGCCAACGGAATGTAGGTGCCGGGCTGGTAAAGATATGCTTGGCGGCGGACA
Organism: uncultured Methylococcaceae bacterium; assembly: GCA_903930145.1. Lineage (GTDB taxonomy): Bacteria > Pseudomonadota > Gammaproteobacteria > Methylococcales > Methylococcaceae > Methylumidiphilus. Next base: position 24,264 of record CAIYXP010000199.1, on the reverse strand, counting down.
ACTAGGCTGTTAGCCGAAGTTTCATCGCCGATCAAATGCTCTCCGGCCCAAAAAAAGCGAGTTTCGCTGGTTTGTCCATAATGGACGCTGCGTTTCCAAAGTCTGCGGCCAAAGGCATCGTAAGCAAAAGTCACGTTGTGACCGTCATCCGATTCGGCATTGAGCAGCAGCCCACGGCTGTTCCACGTATAGCGCCAAACACTTGAATCGGATTGTAGCACGGCGAGCTTGCCCTGCGCATCATAGTCGCAATAGGTGTGTCCTTGTCGCAATAAACGGTCGTCTGTGTCGAATTCGGCGGTTCCGCCATTGCATTCGGTGCGGTTGCCGTTGGGGTCGTAGGCAAAATATTCATTGAGACCGGACTTTTCAGCCTCCACCGCGAGCAATCGGCTTTCCGAATCGTAGGTGTAGTTGCGCATGCCAAAGGTGGTGTCTTTGTTTTCCTGGAGCCGGTCTTCTGCGTCATAGCGGTAGCGGTTGCCGAACAAACGGCTGCCCGCCGGGGTTAGCACATCAGTGGCTTGAATGCGACCGGTCGGTGTCTGCCAAATATGGGTTTCCAACCCACTGGGGTAGGCCACGGCGTGGGCGCGGTCAAGCCCATCATAACCCCATGCATATACGCCACCATTCCAATCGTTCACTGTATCGAGCCGCAAGTCGGCATCGTAGCCGAAGCGCACCGTTTCGCCGCTAGGATAGGTCAGCCCCACCAAACTGCCTAGGTCATTATAGTGATAGCGTATGACCGCGCCGTTGACATCTTCCAGGGTCACCCGTCCTTGGCCGTCGTATTGGTATTGGGCGATGGCCTGGGCATTTTTCGCTTGGAGAATCCGGCCTTGGTCGTCGCGGACGAATTCGAGGACTTCGCCGTCGTCATAGCTTATGTGGGCAGGATGGACGGCATTGCCCGCATAATCAAGTGTGACGGTGGCACCGCCTTGGTTGGCGATGCGCTGAACCCTGCCGTTGGTGTCGTAGGTGTATTCCTCCACATGCCCATTGGGAAATCGCGCCCGATCCGGGCGATCCCAATCGCCGTAGTCGAACTCGGTGGTCTGCCCATTGGCATTGGTGATGGCAATGAGTCGTCCCTCATCGTCGTAGCGGTAATGCTCGTTGTGACCAAGACGGTCGGTTTTACCGACGAGTTGGCTGGGGGCTTGATAACGCAATTCCGTTACTGAACCATCGGCATGGGCTATGCGAGATAGGTTGCCCACAGTGTCGTAGGCTAGACCGATCTGTTCTTGGTCATTGTTGTCTATGGAAACGAGTCTGCCGTTGACATCGTAATTTAGCCCAGTCTTGAGTCCGGCAGGGTTGGTGAGGGCTTGAAGGCGACCTTGCGGATCATTGTTGAGCCGCCAAACGCGGCCTAACGGACTCTTGACCGTGCCGATAAAGCCTTGTTCATCGAAGCCGAAACGCAGACTGTGACCATGAAGGTCGGTAGCCAGCACGTCACCAGTAATTGGATCAATGCTGCCTTGTTGCGCGGTTCCGCTAAATGTTTCAACCAAAGCTTTGGCAAGGGCGTTTTTGCGAAGTTGGTGGAATTGCTGAGGCGGAATCTCAAACACCGGACTGGACTCCCACCGCTCCGTCGTCGCCTAGGCGGATAGTTTCACATTCCACACCGTTTTCCCCCAATGTGAAGCGCAACAGGGTTTCCGGGTTTTGGGCTTCCAACAGGAATTCATCAACCGGCCCGAAAAACCGCTCGGCCATTTCAAGTGAATAAACCGGCAAGAAGTCACGCAACACTCGCGGGTCGTAAAAGCGGAAAAACCGGATGCCGTCCGGCGTGTCGGCATACAAAAGGCTACGCAGATGTCGCCGTAAGATTTCCAGCGGCATGGCGCTCACACAAAACACGCCCCAACTATTGCCCCAGGCTTTTTCCGCGAGGGTTTCTAAAAACGGTGCGTCCTCCACCAGTTCGACTAAATAAGGCGCGGCGGCGGCAAGCTCCTGCGCATAGCGGCCTTGAAACAAGGAAACACGCGGGATATCCAAGCGTTCCAAGGTTTCTAACACCGCCGGGCTTCTGGCGGCATCAAGCAAGGCATAGAGCGGCTGGCGATGTTTCAAATATCTGGCGAGAGGTGATAATGGCGGCGGCGGGGTGTCTACATTGGGCAAATGGACGATGAAATGGGTAAAACCCGCCATAATCTGGTCTTGGTCTTTCAACCATGCCTCTTTCACCCGCCGCCCATTCACCAAGGTTCCGCGCTCGCTATCTGCGTCGCGCAGCAGCGTCCCTTTTTCCGTGCGTTCGATAGTGAAGTGGAGGGGGGAGAGGAGGGGGTCATCGATGGAAAGATTGGCTGAGGCACTACTGCCTACTAATAGTGCCAAGTTGTTGTCTAAAGAAGCCATGATTTCAGACGAGAGGGAGACAATACAAGCTTTGGATGGATTATCTGAAAACATGATTCAGTAAGCTGAAAAATATGTGCGCTGCATATTTCTGTTTAATAAAACCTAGATGAAGCTACTAGGAAATTCTGACTTGAATTTACTGATAACTTGATCGAGTAGGTTGTTTCCAGGATTGGGCAAAGGTGCTGGCTGCGGCAACCATGCTAGGGGTTGATTCATAAGAGGATGTTCAAATGAAACGGGATTTGATAAGCCGAGCCATTCCCGCAGACGTAGAAAACTCAAAATTTCATACGGAAAAAGCATACGTTCCTCATCATCGAATTCTCTAATTTCATCATGCCTGTTTACATAAGCTTCGCTAAGATGAAAATCCGCCATCTTTGATACGAGGGATTGTACGACATTGAAATCGGTCGTGCGCCAATCGGCTAACACGGCAGCATAGGGACTCATTTCATCGGGGTAGGAGTAAGGCGAGGTGTCAAGCGTAGTCTCTTTGAATAAACTATACAAAATCAAAAGAAACCAAAAGTGCCGGTATAAGGAACCGGCTGAGTGTTGATCATTATGGCGCAACCCAAGCAGCGAAGTATCCAATCCACGGAGTAGCAATTTGAAAATGGTATCGGCTTCATTGCGCCAGCCAGCTAAGATATTCAATGACAAATTGAACACGGCTCTAGCGGGCAACAAGTGACCGCGCAATCCTGACTCGACAAAAGCGGACTCGAAATGCACTTTTGCCGCAGCATAGCGAGCGCATAGAATAAATTCCTCACTCGAATTATAGCCCTCGTTCAACGCCTTATCAAAATAACTGTACAAATTCCATGTGAGCGCATCATCAGATCGCAATCCTAATAAGTTAGGCTCTTCTTTACGATTTAGATATTTTGTCAAATAGTCACTAGGATCATCCCTGAACATTTCAATGGATGTTTCATCTCGAACCCAGTCTCGGTAGGCTCGGCTGAGTTTTTTATTTAAGCGCATTACTTGTCGGTTCATGGTGCTATTCTCTTTTATTTATAAATTTTATTTCCAGTCTTTGGCGCGGGATTTTCTGCCCGGACGTTTCATGCAGCCTTTATCCAAATCGTCTATGAAAACTTCATAGATTTGATAGGTAACCTGTGTCTTATTTGTTCTATAAATCCATTCTAAAGCTTTTCTTGCTTCTTTTCTCGCCTCTGGCAACTTGCTATAGTTACCTTGGCCCTTGGCTGCTCTTGCTAAACGATCATAAACATAGTTCTCAGCTCCCATGTCCCTTTGGTCTTTACTTAGTTGAGGGGCAGTATCAGTGGTAGTGGCTTTGACTTCCCAAACCTTGACTTCCCCCTTGCTATTGCGACCTATCAAATCGATGCCTTGGCCTGACTTGTTTTGCACAACAGCAACCTCCTTAAAACCTTCCGCTTCCAAATCTTTTCGTGCTAAACGTTCACCACACGTCCCTATTGTTTTTGTGCTGTGTTTATTCTTTTGTTCAGCTTTGGTTTCATCTTTAGGTGCCTCAGACTCCCTTTGTTTTCGGGTATTTGTTGATTTAGTTGCTCCCTTGCTTTCAAAGTCAACCCCTTCATCAAGCGACTTGCTCAATCCATCTTGAAGCTCCTTGGCTGCTTCGTCAATTTTCTGGTCAGCAATTTTAGAGACATGCTCTATAGTATTTTCCGTTTCTTTAGCCTGTCTGCCAATTCTCCCCGGTATATTTTCCGCCATCCAATGCATTTTTTCGCGCAACGCATTGAGGATTTTGTGGAGTTCCTGTTTGACTCTTGCCGCATATTTCGGCATGTCGGCGACCAATTGGTGCAACCATTGAATGGCATTGCCTTTGTGGTATTTGTTCAGCACCTCCATCAAATGTTTTAACGGTATTTTCGTTCCTTTTTTCAGGTAATTGACGACAGTTGTTAAAACCCCCTTGATTGCGGAACCCACTACAGGAACACAGCCGACGAGTGTTAGCAAAATGGCGATCCAAACCCATTTATCGTCATAACGCTTATCCCAAATGAGGGCTCTTAGATTGGCGACGAGATCGCGTACATCAGCCACTTGGTCTACGACAGGAATCATCGTAATGACAGTATTGAGAGCTATCTGACCGGTGGTTGGGTTTTCGTTGAAATCGCCTTGCAAGGCCCCCCAAACCCATTCAACACTGTCGCCAACGCGCTCAAACCAACCGGGTTTAACCTGTTTATTTTCGGGGTTTGAGGTTGGTTTTATGCGATATTCAATCGTCGGTGGATCGTTGTAAAAATTGTAAGAAACATCGGTTATGGATGCTGGCAGGGTCGGCTTGGCATAACCGTTCGCATCCAATTTCCCCTGGGCGACCACGGTCTGGGTCTTATTGTCTTTAACTTGATACTGTGCGCCGCCTACCCCTGTGCCATCGCTGTAATAGTATTGTAGTGCGATCCAGTTTTCGGCCTCCTGGTGCGGGGCTGCATTTGCCGTGGGCGGTGGCGCAAGCCCGCTTTCCGATTCAGAGGCATCTTCGGAACTGGGCGCAGGCCGCCCCATGTCCACAAAGGGTGTCCCTTTTTGGGCAGCTTCGCACAAGCACCCACCACCCGCCACGGAACCGATCAACACGGTCGGGCAGCCGACCACAATTACGCCGCCGTGGGCAGTTCTGTCACCTAGTCGTGCTGCTGGTTTGCCGGCTATCTGCACTGTGGGTTCCCCTGCAGCCACCACATCAGGCGGACCGCAGCAGATGAGCATGTCGCCAATCCTCGCCGCAGGTTGCCCGCCGATGATGACATTAGGCGCACCTACGCTAACCGGCCCGCCAACATGCGGACTCTTTCCGTCATACATGGGACAGGTGTGGTTATCACCGATGCGGGCAGCTTGAGGCATGCTTGGTCGTCCTTTTTATCAAGTATTGATCTTTACTAGGCTACCCTTGATGTCATTGATCGCGGAGGCGATAGACTTCAAGTTGACACCGTTGATGCTGATGTTGCCACCGGCATCGAGTTTAATGGAGCCAGACCCGCAGATAATTTCAATGGAATTCGTTGCGGTTAATTTGATGTTTTTCGCAGTGACTTGGTAGGTGGCAGCGGGAACGTTCACTTTCCGGTTTCCGTTTAAAACGTCAAGGATGCCATCGCCTTGGTTTACGGTGTGGGCTTGGTTTCCCTCATGCACTTGTAAGGTATCGTGGCCCTTGTCGATATGCACGGTACGGTGGCGATGGATGTTGACGTTTTCATCTTGGCCTACTTTTTTTGTGTCGTCTACGCCTATCGTCGTCGTTCGCGTCTTCGTGACTCTGCGATTTTCGTTATTGTCGACTTCCGTTTTCATATCGCGGACGGCATGCACATAGACCAATTCCGCTTTATCCTTATCTTCCAGCGCAATCTCGTTGCGGCTGGCACTGCGAATGACACTACGAGTCTGATTTTTTTCGGTGACAGGACTGGCCTTTTTCGGATGAGGAACGGCACCACAGATGACAGGACGATCCAAATCGCCATCAATACATGTCCAAATTACCTCGACATCTTTGTGCAACGGAAAATGTACCCCGTATTCTTCACCGACATAAGGTTGTGCCATCCGCATGTAGCGCGAAGCATTGCCGTCTTTTTTGCCGGATAGGTCAAACGGCATGACGAGCTTGTAACGGCCTTGATTATCAATATCGGCATATTTGCCATCAGTGGCGGAATCCACATGGGCGTTCATGACCCCGTAAAGCCGCGGCTTTTCAGTCTTGCGTTCAGGTCGGAATGGCACGTCGCTGGGAATGGCGCTGAATTCGTTATAATAGCCCATGACTTGCCCCTCGTTGTGTCCGGCATTATCCACCTTCTGTCCGTCGACAAAGGCGATGGCTTGCCTGCCATTGTGGGTGACTTGAGTTATCACATACTCTTGGTTGAAATCGCTTCGGTCATGATCCTTCAGGCCGAATATGAAGCCCGGACGCAAAGCGGGGCAATCGCTTTCTCCGTTAAAAATGCGTTGACCTGCCCGTATCTCTTCGGCGCGAATGTCGGTGAGGGTTTGGCCTTCAGTTTTGGACTTGAAATGATTGCCGTATTCGTACCGCTTGCTTTTGTCTGCGTCGGTAGATTGTTGTTTACTAGTTTTAAGCGGGAGATCCGGTTCGCGGTAGTTGTAGTCTTTTAAGACAACTTCCTGCGGCACTCGCTTTTGGGAACACTCAAGCCGATGAACCGTTTCTTCATTGAATTGACCCGATTGTGTTCGGAAGGGAATCGAATCAATAGCATATTCAAACTCGGCGTTGTTGTCAGCAATGACCAGCATTTCCGTGTGTTCTTGTTGCTCGAAAAAATAAAATATCCCTTCATGTTCCATCAGGCGGGACAAGAAATTCAAGTCGCTTTCCCGATATTGCACCACATACTCCTGTTTCGGGTAGTTTCGCGACAGCCTATATTCAACCCGGTTACTAGGATAGCCAGCTTCTTGGAGTTCTTGCTGAATGATGCCCTTAATATTGAGGTTTTGGTGGATTTTGTTGTCAGTCCGCAGACTCAATAGCCACAGTTCAGGCACCAATACTGCACGGTAGCGGTACACTTTGCGATTACCGGACTCATCGGCGACATCAACTGCTTGCAATTGCTCAAATACGCTCAGTACACCATGGGTGACAGCATCTTCGCCAGTCTGCCTGACTTGACAAAGGCTTGCCCTTGCACTCAAGACGGACTCCAAGTCAATTTCAGGATCGTCAGAGACTAAATCGACTTTAAATTCGTAAGGAGCGGATATCTTTTCCGTGCCTTGCACCTTAATTACTTCTAAACGTTCTATCAAGGCATCGGAATGAAAGTAAAAAGGCGTGCTGCCGGCATCAGCCATAGTTGTCAACCTTAAATTGTGCGGTAAAATCGGCCTGACCGACTACTTAGCATGCATCTGTATGCTGAACCGGGTACTCGATCAGGCGGAACCATTGGACAGTTCTTAGCTACCAGCCGGCTTCGTGGTGTCATCGAGTGCCTGGGTGTTAGCCACCTCATGATGCCATTCGATCTTGCTGTAACTGAGCGAGACATCTTCCAAGTAGGAAATTGGAGGAGCATCCCAAGCCTTATCGCGGAATTCTATCAAATTTAACAAAGTTGGCCGAGAAGCCGTTATATCTACGATCCTTGCATTCGTCAGGGTTATTGTAAAATAGTGTTGATTAGGTTTTTTGTTTGTATCCCGATAAAACTTTAATACACACTCCTTCAAACCCTCACCGGTTACCAAAGCGCTGTATAGCAAGGGAGATGACTTATCGACATATTTGGTGATAGTTATAGGTTTGTGGGCCCGAGGACCAGCAGGTTGGCCGCTACGCGGGTCTACTGGGCGGGTAATGATGTGCTTGAAAGCCTGCACAAAGATTTCATCCTGATGGTTTTCCTGATGATCATTGCCTAGGCTATCTTCACTAGAGGCTCCTGCCGAAATTAGCCCTTGTTGTTCGCCTTGAATTTTAAAGTAGATTCTGTCAGCCATTTGAGTTACCCCATATTTTTGAAGTTCAAGTAAAGTACGCTGCTAGTGCGTTCGCTAAAGGTAAAGCGTAAATCATGCCAACTGCTGTTTATACCTCAAAGGCTCACTGAATGGGCTTTCACCCCCTACTTATAATCCTAGTGCGCTGCCCGTTGTGCAATTATCTGCACATATTGGCCTTTTGAATGTGCGAGTAGCTGCACATAGGAGCGATAGTTTAGACAGGGTTAGATTGGTCGGTTTGGCGTTTATTTCGTAGGCTTTGTCTATAAACGATATTTTCGGATTTTGTCAATTAGTGTCCTGCGAGATATAGCTAAGGCCTTAGCCGTGACCGTCTGGTTACCTCTATGTACATGCAGAGCCTCGCGGATCAATGATGTCTCAAATTCCTCGTTCTGCGCCTTCAGCGTTTGACCATGGTTATAAGTGGGGACTTTAGCGTTGCGGCGCGTAACGCTTTTGTCTGAAGGCAGTAACAGGTGTTCGACCAGTATTTTTCCTTGGTCTTCGCACAGCAGGACAGCACGTTCCAGCACATGCCCCAATTCCCTGACATTGCCGGGATATTCATAATCCAGCAGCTTGTCCAAAGCTTTCGGCGAGAAGCCAGTGATGGTTTTGCCATGCATTTTCGCATGACGCCTCAAATAGTGGTCGAGCAACAAGATGATGTCCCCGTTGCGCTCGCGCAAAGGAGGCATATCGATCGGAAAAACCGCCAAGCGGTAATAGAGGTCTTCGCGGAACAACCCTGCCTTGACACGTTCTTGCAAATCCCGATGTGTGGCTGCTATGAAGCGGACATTGACCGTCTTCCCGTCCACAGATCCTAGCGCCCGCACTTTGCGATCTTCCAATACGCGAAGTAGTTTGGCCTGCAGAGGCAGAGGCATGTCGCCGATTTCGTCCAGGAATAACGTGCCGTGGTTAGCGTGCTCAATCAGCCCTTTATTGTCGGTTATCGCACCGGTGAACGCCCCTCGGCGATAGCCGAACAATTCGGCTTCTAATAGTGTTTCGGGGAGTGCTGTGCAATTTTGCGCGATAAACGGGCCCGCCTTACGTTTGCTATTGTGATGGATCGCCACCGCGACAACATCCTTGCCAGTTCCCGTTTCACCTTTGAGCAGCACCGTGGCATCATTGCCCAGTGCCTTATTCATCAGATGAAAAACCCGTCGCATGACCGGACTGGCTCCAATTATTTCTGGGAAAGGTGTTGCTGAACGGGATTCAATGCGTTTTTTTAAAAATATATTCTCGTCTTCAAGCTGGCAATTCGTGTAGTGCAACACATCGATCAGTTTGCGATTTTCAGTATTCAGTCGGGTATTTTCAACCGCAATTGCTGCTTGCGAGGTGAAAATCATGGCAATTTCCTCCACAGACTGGGGAAGTGGTTTAACACCATTTTTGAAGTTCGCAAGAAGCAATGCGCCAACAGTGCCGTTCCCTTGGCAGCGAAATGGTAAGGCCAGCACCGACTGGGTGCGAAACCCCGATAACTCGTCATAATCGCTGATGGACTGCTGGTCGAAAGCGGTTTGACGGTACATGTCGGGTACATAGGCGGGGCGATCAACAAACACGCAGTACCCTGGCAGCGTGGAAGCATCGGGTTTACCGTTCTTGAATAACGGAATCGGCATTATTCCGTCGAAAAATGTCTTGGTATTGCCGAATACCCCCGCCCTCAGATGGAGACACTGCTCAAAGTGATCCAGCAAATAGAGTGTTCCACCTTCCGCATCAACGAGTTGGCATGCGGAAAGCACGACATGGAAAAGCAACTCGTTCATATCCTGCCCATTTGACAGGGTGACGAGTGCTGCAGCGAATCGTCGGATTGCCTGCAAGCCTTCGGCGGGAACAACTTGCGCTTCTTGTTGGCTCAAAACCAGTGTCCGTTTTTGGTAACAAGATTAAACACGGGCATCGACAATAAAATCGCCATTATCATTAACTGACAATTCGACCGCGACTAACTTGTTGTCGGTTCCCATGTTTTCAAGTATCAGTGTACCGATGCGTGGTATTACATGTTTTTGTAATATAAACTCTATATTGCGGGCACCCATTCTGATTATGGCGCTACGTTTGGCTAATTCTTCAACAACGCCTTTACCATAATGTAAAGGGATGCCTTGGTTTTGCTCCAACCGGGATTTAAGCTGGGAAAGCTTGATTTTGACAATCTCCTTTAAGGTCTCTACATCTAATGCATAAAACGGTATGATCTCAATGCGATTCAACAAAGCATCGCCAAAATGGCGATTCAGTGCCGGACGGATAGTTTCGACAATACTCTCTGGATCAGGTCGTTGGCTCCCAGAGCTCAAATCAATAATAGTTTCCGAAGCGAGATTGCTGGTAAGAAAAAAAACGGTATTCTTAAAATCAATTTCCCTACCCTCTCCGTCCGCCAAGACCCCCTTGTCGAAGACTTGGTAGAATAGATTCATTACTTGGGGATCGGCTTTTTCCGCTTCATCAAGCAGCACAACTGAATAAGGGCGTTGGCGCACGGCCTCAGTCAGCCTCCCGCCTTCACGAAAGCCAACATAGCCCGGTGGCGACCCGATCAACCGGGAAACCATGTGCTTTTCTTGGAACTCAGACATGTTGATGGTGGTGAGGAAACGCTCGCCCCCAAATACCAAATCTGCGACTGCCAGCGCGCATTCCGTCTTACCAACGCCGCTAGGACCGACGAACAGGAAAACACCATTGGTTTTTTTCTCATCCCGCAGACCCACTTTGCCCACTCGGATGCGATCCGCAACCGCCGCAGCTACATGGTCTTGGCCTTTAATCCTGGCTTTGAGCAAACTTTCCAAATCAAGCAAGGCTTTCGCTTCTTCTTGCACCAGGCTGCCTAGCGGAACACCCGTCCAATCAGACACGACTTTTGCGATTAGTTTAGGCGTCACCTCATAATGCACCAGTGCGTCGTTGCCTTGGATAGCTAACAGTTCACTTGCCGCCGCTTCCAATTCCACCCTCTCTTGAACGAGAGGTTGCGCCAAGCTTTCACCTCCATCCGTCTGCGAAGACTTCTGCTGGCTATGCTCGCTCGTTTGCCGCCTCAATTCCAAGATCCGGCTGACAACCGCCAATTCTTTCTGCCAACGAGACTGAAGCTCTGCAAGTTCGGTCTTTAGGCTGGTGTCAGTGGACTCTAGGGAGTGCTTACGTTGCGGGGCCGGTGCCACCCCCGTACCGATGTCTCGTTCAATAGCCGACAATTCACGTTCAACTGCATCAATCCTCCTCTCAATGTCTTTCACACGATCTGGTTTGGCGGTCAGACTCAGATGCACTCGCGAACACGCAGTATCCAGAAGATCGAATGCCTTGTCGGGTAATTGCCGCCCCGTGATGTAACGAGTGGAGAGTTTGACCGCAGCTTCCAACGCATCGTCGCGGACATAAACATCGTGTGAGGTTTCGTACGCACCCCTCAACCCGCGCAACATCTCAATGGCATGTTCCGGCAAGGGCTCGTCCAATTTCACCAACTGGAAACGCCGGGCCAAGGCTGCATCCTGTTCGAAATAACGCTTATATTCAGACCAAGTTGTCGCTGCAATGGAACGTAATTCACCGCGTGCCAAGGCTGGCTTCAACAAATTTGCAGCATCGCTGCCACCAGCGGTTCCACCGGCACCAATCAAGGTATGCGCTTCGTCGATGAACAAAATGATCGGCGCTTTGGCTCTCTTGACTTCATCGAGAACAGACTTCAAACGATTCTCGAATTCTCCCTTTACACCCGCCCCGGCTTGAAGTAAGCCTAAGTCAAGGCCATAAACCTCCACATCTTGCAGAGATCTAGGAACCTCTTTTTGCACGATCTGTAAGGCCAAACCTTCGACAATTGCGGTCTTGCCCACACCCGCTTCTCCCACGACAATGGGGTTGTTCTTACGTCGCCGCCCCAATATGTCGATGATTTGGTCGATCTCACGGCCTCGACCAAACACCGGGTCGATTTCGCCAGCCCTAGCCCGACCTGTAAAGTCAATGGTGAAACGCTCCAAAGCACCGCCTTCCTTTCTGGTTTCCAGCCCTTCCGTCGTAACCTTCAGACGAACCTGTTCTGGCGAGCCATCCGTTATGTCATTGAAATGCCGTCTTAGATCATCAGCAGGGATGGCGCGCAATTCGTCAAACCAAGTTTCGAACTCATAGCGTGAATTCGACATTAAGGCCAACAACAAGCTGCCAGTGCGGATATTGGATTCTCCTAGATCTATCGAGGCAATTAGCCAACCTTCTTGAAACCATTCGACGGTTGTCAGCGAAAATGTCGGCCTGTCAGGATTGCCCGTCTTGATTTCTTCTAGCGCATCTAGCAGACATTTTTCAATCTTTGACTTCTTGATGCCATAATGGCCGAAAATCAGTGGAATGTCACCGGCAGGTTCTTCAAGCAGTTTAAGCAGCACATGTTTAATTGAGATTTCATAATGGCCTCGCACCATACACAATCCCACTGCGCCCTCTACCGCTTTAAATGACTGCGTGTTCAGTTTTTCCAAGAGTGGCTTTAATTCGATGTTCATCTTCGTTTCATCTCTTGTCGAGGGAATAGTAATCTATAACTGGATATCATGGCGCAATTCATAACATATCACACCGAATTGTCAAAAACTAAACTTTCACGACACTTTGTAAGTCCGATGGGAAAATTAAGATATCTCTTTGGCCAGCTATATTCACGTTTTTTGGCGTTTTTCTTTTTTTGCCTTAAGCCAGGTTGCACATCATTATCAGACGATCTCGCCAACCATGTTGTTTGGGCCAATTTGCACGCCATTGAACCCAATCGCATAGGCGGAATTTCTTCTGTATGAAGTTCCACATCAAAATTAAGTTGGTCACGAACCAAAAAGCGGATAAGTTGAAAAAGTTCCCGATGCCTTGAGTGTTTGCGGCATTTGCCATTATCCGGCAAGAAAGACAAAAATTGGGAGAAACGCATCGGACCAACAACAGCCCTAAACTTACCAGCGATATCGGCAATTTGCTCCCCAAGCACAGCGGCCTCTGGTTGCTTCAGGTCTCTGTCATTAATCAACTGGCAAGCGGGTTTGCCTAAACGGGCTAGGCGATCATCTGGAATGGTGACCCAACGTCCGACCAATTCATAAATCTGAACGGGAATATCGTCAAAATAATGCGAAACCACTGTGCCGATGATAGTTGCAGAATGGCTACGCATAGATAACAATCCGGCCAGTGGCAAGAGTTTTTTCCATTCCAAGCCGATGGGTCGTAATGCCTCGTCACGCAGACCCATCACTGAAAACAAGATTTTCTCAAAATCTTTCAATCCATCGTTTCCGCGCAAGTAATGGCGATATTTTGTACAGCTGCGGTAGAACAGCGACAGCAACCTATGATTGAAAAAATCGAGGAAATCCCTAATATCCTTATTTTGAATAGCCTCTACGGTATAGAAGGGCGGCAATGGCGAAGACGGGCCAAATAACCCAAAAAAATTGACCGTCATCCGATGATATTGACCTGTACCGCTAGGATGGATCGACTCTATATCGGTGCAAGGAAAAGAAAGGCTGGCATGGGCATCAAAGCGCACAGGCTCCTTTCCAGCCATAGTCACGTCATCTCCCCCTATGTGCGCCGCCGCAGGATACAGGGATTCAAGTAATCGGACTGCTTGTTCAAACGAGAATTCTTTGGCTTCCTGCTCTAGCCGCTGGGCTAAAGCAGCGGTTGCATCCCGGTCATCGGTTCCCATGTATATTCCTTTCGTGTTTCATCGACCACCAGAGTTGTCCGGTGGTAACTATTGACATGTGCGTACATCGCAAAAAAGGCATTTAAGACACTACCGAACAAATACACATCCCCCTCTCCGTAGAAATGGCGGTTGTTAATTTTTATAGTTGTCCTCAAACCGCGCACTGGAAGACCGCGAGACATATTTTCTTCGGAATTTGTGGAGACCTCGACAATACTTTCAAGTAGTATCTTCGACCGCTGTTTAGCCGTATCGTCATAAACTGCGGCAGTATCATAAGCACTCAGGATAGTGCGGAGCGCCTGTAGATTTAATGAACCGTAGTTAAGCGTCAAGTTGGAGAGTAACCGCCAATCTAGGTCTTTTTCCAATGGGGGTGCCAAGGAGCGCGTAACTGGCGTGATGTTCCTGAAATCGGCCAGATTGTGTGGTGAATCGTCGGTAGGTTCATGGATATCGCCAAGCTCAATTTGATTAGACAGATGGTGATTCATGCACAATAGTTCGAGGGAGACAACTCTATCTTGGGCGGATTCTCCCTTATTGGGTTTGCCTAATTTTTCTATATGGGGATCGTCGGTATTATGTTCTAAAGTGAAGCGAATATAGTTATCGACATGCCCGTTTCGCAAACGCAAATGGACTTGGTAGGTTGGATCGTTTACCAAACCGGAAGATGATTCTCCGGTGAATTTGGTGGCGTATGGCTTATATTCCAAATCGCCTCGTGTACTTTTGACCGATTGGATAGAATAGACTTGGTAGCGGCTTTCATTATCAAGCAACGGCCTGACTAAATGTTCTTTTTTCTTACCGTCTAGCCTAATTGGCTGACCAAAGCAACTAAAAACATTGATGACAGGTGTGCAATAAAGCCGAAAGTTTTCCTTGGTGACATTAACTTTTTCACTGATAGGTATATCCATGTCTAACAACAGGCTGAAATTTACCACACCTGACGGTATCATACCTACGTCTTTGACATCCACGAAAAGAAACTTTTCTGGGAATACAAAATATTCCTGCAAGATACGATACCCAAAAAATGCATTCTTAGGATAGGGCAAAACAGCTTCGTCTTCATCAAAGCCAACCGGTAAAATTTTGGAGTTTTTTAAGTTAGCTTCCTGCCAACGACCTGATTCTTCATATCCAATCGCAATAGCGCCCACACATTGACACAGCCAATAATAGAGTGTTCGGTTGAGTTGGGGATTGTTAGAGTGCAAAAAAATCCTCAGTGACTTGATATCCAACTTGTCATGTTCCGCAAGGGGAAGCGTTCTGAAATCTAAGCTCAGCCGTAGCCTTTCGCCGTTCTGTCCTAGTTTTGCATCAATCAGGGATAAAGGATACAGATCGACTGGATAACAGGTTCTAAATAAAAATTGACCATGACCCTTATCTGCTGACGCAACCTGAGCCTTCCTGTTTATAGGAGTCCGCTCACGAATCGTCGATCGAGGTATTAATTCTAATATCGACATAGCCGGTACCGGTTGCAAATAGTTCGGCATCAGCATTCTGAACAAACCCTGGGTCAGTTCTGGATATTCGTCGTCAAGCTTCTGCCTGATAGCACCTGTGAGAAAAGCGAAACCCTCCAACAACCGCTCTACATCAGGATCTTCACCGGGTTGTTCCAAGAATAATTTTTGGTTGCGAAGATGCGGGTGTTCGTCCCTAAATACCTTTCCCATCTTACGCAAGTAGTATAATTCGCTATGGTAATATTCTTCGCTATCATAATATTGCCGGTTTGCCATTAGAGACGCTCAATCAATACTTTGACTTTACTCGTATCACCGACCGCTATGCGAACGTTGACGGGAACACCTTCCTTAGATTGTGTGTCGCGGGTGACAAGCTTTGCTTTTATCCAGACAGCTTTTTCATTAGGGTCATAGCTACCGCTTGTAAGCTCACGTAATCTGGGTTCATAGTTCTTAATGCAGTCCTTGAATGTCGAAATGGCTTGCTTGATATCCTCGATACGTGTAATTGGCGGTACACCGAAATCTGGGCATGCCCCATGTCCCCCTTGGGGGGTGTTAAAGAGTTCCTGTAAGTAGGCACAAACAGACTCCTCCTCCTGAATGTTTACTGGAACAGCTTCAATGCCTATCTTCTGCAAGAGGCGGCCAGTCATCGTCTATACCTAATCTTTCCCAATAGGGGCAGTCAAGGTTAGGGTGAAATCTGCACCAAGATATTTTATATGCGGAGTGGCTTTCACAGTTACTTCATACCAGCCTGGATGGCCCTCTTTGTCTTTAACCTCTACATCGATTTTCTTAAAAGGCTTCTTGATTTTGTAATCTGCCTGTACTCCATCATAAACCCACTGTTTTACGGTTTCTAGGAGTAAGTTTTGCAAATCCCCCGCACTCAGTGATTTGCCTAAATTTTCAATCTGCTCCCACTTCAAATAATGGGAAACCCGGTTAATCAATGACATGTAAGTGAGTTTGGTGCTGAGCATATAGTTGGCTTGGATGGCCTTATCCTCAAATTTTCTTGGCTTAAGTACCGTGCTGTCGGAGAAAAAAACAGCTTCGTCGCTATGCTCTCGCATGGTCAAGGCGATGAATCCCTCCTCGGATAGCACGTTTTCCTCATGGAATGGAATTAGCACTTCAGTCGGGATTTTAGTTTTTTTACCAGCGGCGCTTTCATATATATGGACGGGCAAATCGCTGACTATACCACCACCTCTCGGTCCAATTATTTCAGCTAACCAGCCATACCGGGCAAAACTTGTTGCCATACACCCAGCTAGGGCGAAAGCTGCATTTCCCCATAGATAGTCATCATGCGAACTGTGGCTTTCTTTGTATTGCTCAAAGTTTTCACCAGCTTGGTTTTGTTTTGGATCATAGGGTGAACGCAACAATACCCTAGGCAAGGTCAGCGCGACATAGCGGGCGTTCTCTTCCTTACGGAAACTTTTCCAACTGGTATATTGATCATCCTGTAATCTGATGGGCAGTAATTTGCAATAATCGGGCAATTTATACCAGCTATTCCAACCGAAAAACTGAGGCGAGACAGCCCCTATAAACGGTGCATGAGCTATAGCACCGACATGCGCTAATTTTTTTAATAATGCAATATCCTGTTCTGTATTATCGAAGAAAAAATTGCCGATGACAGTTCCCACTATATCACCGCCAAACTGCCCTAGGCCTCTTTTATATATCCATTTATACCAAATTGTTTCATCTATGCTATCTGCCCACACAAGGTGTTCCCGCAACTCATCTTTGGTGACCTGAACAAACTCCAACTTAATTTGTTGGAAATCGGTCCTATCGACAAGTGTTTTTAAACTGCGCCAAGCCGATTCCAATGCTTGAAACTTCTCATGATGCAAAATCGCATCAAGCTGGGCGTTTATGTCTCGATCAAGTTTTTCCAGATATTCGTCAATCTTCTGCGTAAGCCGCTTATTGTCCGGGGAACCATCTTTTGATGGTTTGGCGAAGCCTAGATTTGCAACAGCTTCTAATCCCTTAATTACACCTAGTGTCGTGAGATCTTCGGCTATTTTTTCTTGGATATCGTTCAGTGGTTCATTCATAATATTTTCCTTTAACACTGTTGTCGGCTTGAGTAAATATATGGCTACTGACTGCTATTTATTTTATTTCTTTCATAACGTTCTAAAAGAATATTCAATGTGTGTAATGTCAATTCTTCATTTGGCAAAATCTCACTAATTGCTCTAGCAAAGTCAGGCTTTCTAAGCAGAGTACGCAATTCCATTATATTCCGTCTTTTGATCATTGCCTCTCGTATTTCATTGACTTGTTCGGCGATCTTCTCGGGTCTAAACGCCAATAAGCAATTTTGTTCATTTTCATCAACTTTGAGTTCCAAGTTAACTTCCAACTGATCTTCCTTTTGCGAATCACCATCGGAGAGTTTATTATCGACCTTGAGGTTTAAACATATTTTCTGATTATTAAAAAGGTTTTTAAGTTCACTTGCATTAGGGATATCTATAGGCTCTCTTGTTGAAAGAGTTCCGTTATCCTTAACTCCTCGGCCATTGAAGTCACCAGCCACGAGGAAGAAGTGCTTTATTATTGTTTCTGGTTTTGCATCATCTAAGGGTGATTTGAAGCCCATATTGATGCGTTCTTTTGCTGCTTTTGCAGTTTCGTTTGCCACTGTAATCCCCTTTTAATCACTATAAAATGTTATTAAGTTTGTCTTATAAGCAAACTACGATTCTTCTGGAACCCCCGTCACTTTAAACAGCTTTTGACATGCTGCGGGATCGTCTTTTAACAACTCGCTTATGAGTTCAGGAAACCCCATCTTACGCCATCTGATGGCGCGTTCCAACCAACACGCGAGAGGAGAGTGCGGCTCGTTATTGGCAAAATACTGCGCCACTGCCTTCAACATCTCGAAGGCTTCATCACGGTTTTTTGGACGCACAGACAAAACCGTTACAGCGGTTTTCTCGCTAATCTTAGCGCCTTCGATACAGACATTCGATTGTTCATCCGCTGCGGTGAGTGTTTCCCCAACACCGGAGATTATAGAAGACATTTTTTCCTTTAGAACTTTGGCTAGCGAAACAAAATTGGGCGGGGTTATCTTCGAAAATTTACTTTTCAAGGCATTATCCAAGCTCTCGATTGCTTCTATGGAACGCTGATGACCTTCTAAATCCCCGTTTTCTAGAGCTAGAGAAAGGAACGGAACTTTGGCCCAGCGTTCAGCTATTTTCAAGATATTTTTTTCGCACTCCTCCTCACGCTTATATTCATCTTCTAGTTTGGGCAATACGTTTTCCCAATTATTCTCTATAATCCCTTTAAAGATAAGACAGCCCAGTTCCAACCCATCAAGGCCGTAGCGTCTAAACAAAGCCTCGCCAAAATAGCCGATAAGCTTCAGATTCTTGCACCCATTTTCCAGCAACCCTCCACCCAACTCTTCCACTTGATTCCATTCGACGACACCATTTCCATATGGAGTGGTTTTTGCTATTTCATCCTCAAATTTGTTCAGGCTTTCTGATTGTACATCTTCATCCTTTGTCACTGGCACATCAACCAGCTTTAGCAACTTATCTTTTCGTTCCTTATCTATAGCCATGAGGCAGTTCCACACTTTATTGGAATGCTCCTCAGCCATTCACTTTCGATTTGCATTGATGACTGTCCTACAAATAAATAATTGTTTTTAATATTTCTATGAAGTCGCACACGATATGCGACGACCCCCGCGAAGCCATAGACACCGGATGATTTGTCTATGTCAGCGGCTCCATCACAGGCATGGATACATTATAATGCGAACGAAACAGCATCGAGTCTTTGTGGAGTCAGCGGCGATGCGATCGTCAGCGAAATATTCGCCCCCCAGACGAACGCAGAGTGGCGCGAACCGCCTTAGGCATACTATTTGCCTAATTTTCGCTCCTGAAATTTGAGTTGGCCCATTTCTTGCATAGAGAAAAATATCGACTCTCTTGCGTTTTATCAACCCTACGTTATGCTACTTTATGTTGTCCTTTTTTACCCTAAAAAAAGATGTCTTGCAAGTAAATTTGTTTTAAAATGGCATTATTGCATTAAACTTAAATTTTGGTGAATTAACCCAAGTATTTTACTAAGGAACAGCCAACAGAAGCAACCGACACATCGGCATTAAGAAGATATTGCATTCAAACGCTGGGCATCTCGGAATCACAACACATTGGCTATTTTTTTCGATGAACTCATCGACGTTGAATCCGTAAAAGAGATGAATATCCGCTGCAACTGCAGATGAGAACATTGTTACCGGAATCATTAGTATTTTATGCCTTGCTATAATGTTGAAATATAAATACTGAATAAAGTAGAGGATATTAAAGTGTTACTACATCGACTTGTCACCAATCTGTCACTTGGACATGCCCTGCTTTTTGTTTGGCTTTCTCATGGTCATTTAGTGTTGGCAGAGGAGTTTAAGACTGCAGAGCAGTTAAAAGAAGAACTCACAATTCTTGAAACGCGAGGCATTCAAAAAATATCAAAACAGGTTGATATGGAGGTATATTTTAAACCCGCTTCGGATGTCTTGACAGAGAAAGCCGAGAAGCAACTACGACCGCTTGGGGAAGTCATTAAGGATTTACAAGATCAACAATTCATCGTAGAAGGGCATACGGACAGCAAAGGTTCTGCCAAATACAACCAGCGTCTATCCGAACGTAGGGCTGCTTCGGTGAAACATTTTCTTGTCAGCCAATATGATATTGAAGGGTCGAGAATTACCTCCAAAGGCAAGGGTGAGGACGAGCCATGTGATAGTGCTAACCCAGAGGATGATATCAATCGACGGGTAGTGATTGTCACCCACCGCTAAAATTTAGATGCCTGCGGCAACCGACTCAAAGGCATGAATTTCACCCAAATGGCATCATCCCTCTCACCTCCGATCGGAACGGTCATCAAGGATCGTTTTGTGTTGGAGGACGTAATCGGCTCGGGAGCGATGGGGACAGTCTACAAAGCCATAGACAGGAATGCTAACGCCGAAAAACCTTTCATCGCAATCAAAGTACTCAATCCTGAATTGGCAAAATCGCAAACCTTTATCGAGGCTATGAAGGTAGAGGCAACCAATGCGCTAGATCTCACTCATGAAAATATTGTTCGTGTGCGCGATTTTGATCTAGATGATCATTATGCCTTTCTTACGATGGAGTATTTGAAGGGACGATCCCTCAAGCAAATTATCCAAGAATCACAACACAGGGGCATGAATTTTAATAAGGCATGGCCTATCATTGAAGGTATGTGCGAGGCTGTAAAATATATGCATAAGAAAGGGATTATTCATGCTGATTTTAAACCGGCTAATGTATTCCGAACCGATGAAGGTAATATCAAGGTATTGGATTTTGGTATCGCTCGCCAAATTGAAGCAACAGATGCAACTGTCATTGACGAAATTGATCGCGCTCATACGCCCGCCTATTCAACCATTGAGAGGATAAATGGCGGCACTTTGGATAAACGAGATGACATTTATTCGCTTTCCTGCGTCATCTATGAGTTACTCACGGGTAAGCATCCTTTTGGTAAATCCTCATCTATGGATAAAGCGGAGGTGGGTTTAAATGGTTTACGAATTACTCCTGATGCCGTTCCAAGCCACGAGATGCGCGGCCTGTGGATGCTCGTTAAGAATATCATAAACCAATTTTACCCACCTCCGGATAAAACACAAGCCAAGAACATTGAGCCCACACGAATTATTTCCCTGAGTAAAAAGCAGTGGAATATGCTAAAGCAGGGTTTGGCACTGGAACGCAAAAATCGGATTGAATCAGTAGACAAGTTACAGGATGGTTTGCAGCCACGCATTGGATGGAAACGGAATTTATGGATGCCCATCTCCATTGTTTCTATTATGTCTATGGTATGGTTATGGATAATAATGCCTATCAACATCACCATCCGCCCAATTGACAAGGTACTGACTTCGGCGGGCGATGATCAAGAAATCAAGTTGCCATTGCCAGCGGGCAAACCGCCAACTCCGATTCAAGGGCCACGGACGGTGAAGTCTATACCTAATAGATTGCCTTTTAAAAATGTCATATCCAGTCCAGATGAATTATTATCTGTCGCTGTTGAATCAACCGAATATCACATTGGCGATAAATTAAAAATATATTTCACTGTAGCAAAACCACTCTATTTACGATTGTACCATTTTGATTCATCTGGGGAAGGAACGATATTATATCCAGACTCGGAGGAAATAAAGCAACAAAAACAAGTTAAAAAAAATATTATATATGAATATCCAAATAATGACGATAATAGCTATCTTAAAATAAGAGAACCGATCGGTTTCGACCAAATTGTCGCAGTAGCGAGTGATCATCCATTTCCAGATGATTTTTCTATTAGCATTGAAAATGGGAATATAAAACCAAAATCATATAATGGTTATTTTACATCTGTATTATTGAAATATCAGGTGCGATAAAAATACGCATTAAAGTTTTTTATTATAGTTTATAAACTTGGTTGTTTTCTATCCGTAGTCAACTTTTAATTCAAAAATTATTATTGACCGATGCGATCTCTGTAGTTAAATTGACCAGTCACTATTACTAAGAGAAGTTAATATTCAATCTTTGGTATATGTTATGACAAAACAAATAATTCTCGTAGTACACATGGGGTTCGTCCTGATTCTATTGTTGGCTGCATCGGCCTGTACAAAAACTATCAAGGAAGAAGTCATCATGCCACCGCATGATCTGTCGGTTGCTATCAAAACAATCACGATCAGGCCATTTATTGGGTCACCCTATGGTGTTCAATTTGCAGAACATCTCAGCAATAGGCTAGTGCATGAAGGATTCATTACAGTGATGAAAACAGGATCAGAAGCCTTCTTAGGTGGAACGTTAAGTGTTGGAAACATACATACCCAATCATACAGCAACAGCTATCCAGTTACGTATAAACAAAATAACCAGAACTATACTACGACACAGTATGTTTACACTATAAAGAAAAGTTTCGAAGCGGGAGTTACCTATTCGGTGGATAGCCAAGGAAGGGTGATTGGTGGAAATAGTTATTCAACTACTTATGAACAAAGTTGGAATGGATCCAGCCTAGCTGAAGCCCAAGCTAACGCCCAAAGCGACGAGAGCATTATTGGAACATCGTTAGATGTGTTGGTAAGAAATATTATAGAAGGCATATCACCACATAAAGAATTTTGGTCTTTCAAGCTTCAAGATGCTGGCAATGATTATTTGAAAGCTGGCATATCATATTATGAAAAAGGTTTGTATTCTCAGGCTGAAGAGTATTACAAGAAAGTTATAAGCCAATCACAGAAGTCTGATGAATTGGCCGCAGCATATTATGACATTGGAGTTCTGAGAATGCGTCAAGGAAACTACCAAGAGGCTTTTGACATGTTTAAAGAAGCGGATAAACGATCTCCTGCTAACTCTGTATACATGGATGCACTTGCTAATGTAGAGAAAGCCGGAGCGGGTCAACGCTCAATCCAGAACATGAGGTCTCTCAGTCCTGATGTATCTATAAACCGATCGGTTAGCAAAGGAAATAAGAACACCAGAAATAAAAAGAATTAATTCAGAGTTGGAGTTAACCCAGTAACGAAACAATTTCTCAAACATGAGCAAGCGGTTGTGTTCGTTCTTCATTACCCTGATTGCATTGGTAGGCGGATGTGGTCCAAATATCAAGCCGGGTGAACACCCAATGGCTCAGTCCGCTATATTTCGTAACAACGCTCCACCAAAGACTTTAGCAGTAATTCCTACACAAGTATCCCAACTTTCAGCCTACACGGGAGTGGATAACACCCTCACAACTTACCCTACAACCAAAATCCATCCTGAAAAGTCTGCTTCAGGTCGACCCCGTTATGCCTTAGTGATAGGCAACTCGGATTATACTGCTCTCGGTACCCTTCCTAATCCCAGAAATGATGCTTCTGCCGTAGCAGTAAGACTACGGCAAGCTGGATTTACCTTACTCAGGCCTGTTCGCACCAACCAGGATGTGCAATCGGATTTGGGTTTGGAGGAAATGCATAAGGCTGATGTCGCTTTGAAACAAGCCTCTTCAGGAGCAGAAATCGTAATGCTGTTTTACGCAGGACATGGTTTACAGTTAGATGGCTTGCCTTATCTCGTTCCTACTGATTTAACTCAAGTGGATGTACAAAGCCTTGCGACACCTACTGGCAGGAAAGCCATAGAAAGTCGGCTGTTTAAGCTGGACGATTTTATTGAAGGACTAGACCAACAGGCCGAACTTGCTGTTGCGGTCTTTGATGCCTGCCGGGAAATTCCTGCATTTACAACCCGTTCGTTATTTGCGGGAGGCGTGAATTATCGTGGTCTTGCACACCCACAAACACAAGGTAAGCATCGGATCCTAGCCTTTTCTGCGGGATTTGGGGAATTGGCCGTTGACGGTAAAGGTGAACATAGCCCTTACACTCAAGCTTTTCTGGACGAGTTCGACCAAGGCACTAAACTCACCATCATGGACTTTTTTTTACGGGTTAATGCACGGGTAGCCGGGGTTACCAAGCAAACTCCTGAGTTCCTCGTTGAAGGCAGCGTTCCAATGGATGCTTATTTGATATCGCCGTAACTCTCGATGCTTGATGATACGCATTAGGTTTGGTTAATTAAGAGTAAACTATGGGTCGGTCTATATGTTGACTGTTTCACTACCGAAAACCCTCAAGGTCTATCCCAAGCTTATGCACAAGAAGGATGCGCCTCCCAAGAAACAATTTCTCTATTTATAGTCTTATTATTGAATAATTAGCAACCTTCCTAATTTCTTTGGAAGCAACTGCTACTATGTAAATAGAAGTGTAAGCTGATTTTAAAAAATTAGTTGCATAATTCAAAGAATAGGAATATTTTATTTAAAATAAAAATATTTAAAAATAGCGTCGACAAATTCTATAAGCTTGCTTGACATTTTCTACTAAAATGGTAGGTAAAAAATGTATTCGAATCGCCAAATTTTGGTTGGAATGGACAGCGTTTTTGAGAG
>CAIYXP010000198.1 GCA_903930145.1 uncultured Methylococcaceae bacterium | reverse complement strand
GTCGGTACTGGGGTTGAATCACCTAAAAACTCGATGACAATACCACCTAGTCCGTCATAATGGATGCTTTTATAAACATCCTCGCGCAGTATTTCCAAGCGATCTCCGACAAGGTTATAAAGTGCGAGTTTGGTTTTCGTTCCGCCTATATCGCCGGCCAGCAGCAAAGCCCCTGTCTTCATTGACTTAACCTAAAAGTTATTGATTAGAATATTCATGGAATGTTTGAGTTTTCCCTTGCTTGTCAAAAAGGAGTATTGAAAAGTTCGGTTTTGAGCCGTCCATTTCCATACCCGGAGAGCCTGACGGCATTCCCGGTGCGGCGAGACCAACGGCCTTCGGCTTAGTGACCAACAGCTTTTTTACGTCACCAGCAGGCACATGACCCTCCACCACATAGCCATCCACCACTGCGGTATGACACGATTGCAGGGACTTTGGAACCCCCAATTTCTCTTTAATTGAGTCCATCCCTTCTGATGGGACATCATTTACCACGAAGCCATGTTTTATCATGTGGTTTATCCATTTTCCGCAGCATCCGCAGCTTGGGCTGCGATAGACGGTGATTTCTTTAGGACTATCCATAACGCTCGTTGGCTTGTCCCAAATGCTGGTTTCCGCACAGGCATTTTGGGTTAACGCAGCAAACAAAAAGATGAAAATTAATTTTATCAAAATGCTACCCCTTAGTTATGTTTTTATTGCTAGGCTATCTTGACTTCGCCATATAGGGTGGCTATGACTGATCGCGGACCTCCACGCTCCCTATGCTCGCCCAAATAAATGCCTTGCCAGCTACCCAATAACAATTTGCCCATACCTATTGGCACAATAAGGCCGGAGCCTAATAAACACGACTTCACATGAGATGGCATGTCATCCGGCCCTTCGTCGCGGTGGAGGAAATGCGCAGCCCCATCGGGTATCATGCGCCGCAAATGACTTTCCAAATCCATGCGTACTTCAGGGTCTGCATTTTCATTGATGACCAGCGAAGCGGAGGTGTGTTGAATGAAAAAGTGCGCAAGACCCACCTTTAACCGGAAAAGCTCTGGCATATGCGCCACTAACTCAGCGGTGATGAGGTGAAAACCCCGAGGGCGAGGATTCAATAAAATTTCGTGTTGGACCCACATTTTTTGGAACTCACTTGCATAGGCTAGTTTTCATAGTGCTTACCCTACCACAAACGCACTTATCTCCCAAAGTGGATTTTCTTTTCCTTAAATTGAGCATGGGTCCAAAACCCGAAAATTCAGCCTCTTTCCGGCAAATCGTGTAAAATTCAAAGTTCTTTAAATCTACAGATGCGGAATTCCAAAGGTGGAGAATTTTCACGGTACAACGATTGTATCTGTCCGTCGCGGCGACCAAGTGGTCATCGGCGGCGACGGACAGGTGACGCTGGGCAATACTGTTATGAAAGGCAATGCCCGCAAGGTGCGCAGGCTTTACCACGGGCGTGTGATCGCTGGGTTCGCCGGTGCGACAGCGGATGCCTTCACACTGTTTGAGCGTTTTGAAGGCCAGTTGGAAAAGCAGCGCGGCAATTTGACCAAGGCAGCGGTTGAATTGGTCAAAGACTGGCGCACCGACCGGATGCTAAGGCGGCTCGAAGCCCTGCTAGCGGTGGCTGATTCTAAGGCATCCTTGATCATTTCAGGCACTGGAGATGTCATAGAGCCTGAAAACGGACTTATCGCCATTGGCTCGGGTGGCCCTTTCGCCCAGTCTGCTGCCCGTGCGCTTTGGGAAAATACTGAATTGTCAGCGCATGACATTGTCGAAAAGGCGCTGCACATTGCCGCTGACATTTGTATTTACACCAACCACAACCTGACCATCGAAGAGTTGGATACGCGAGAAGAACAAAACCAAGCATGACCCAGATGACACCTAGAGAAATCGTCCACGAGTTGGACAAACACATTGTCGGTCAAACCAACGCCAAGCGTGCCGTGGCAATAGCCTTGCGCAATCGCTGGCGTCGCTCACAAGTGGAAGAATCCTTGCGCGATGAAATCACGCCGAAAAACATTTTGATGATTGGGCCTACGGGTGTTGGCAAGACCGAAATCGCCCGTCGCTTGGCGCGTCTTGCACACGCACCTTTTATCAAAGTGGAAGCCACCAAATTCACCGAAGTAGGTTATGTGGGGCGTGATGTGGAGTCCATTATCCGCGATCTGGTGGAAGCCGCAGTTAAATTGACCCGTCAAGAGGAAATGGCCAAGGTTCAATCCCGTGCGGAACTGGCCGCTGAGGAAGCCGTTCTTGAGGTCTTACTGCCTTCCGCAGAAAGCTGGTCAAATGCAGAAGGCACGGAAGAATCGCCTACCCGAAAAAAATTCCGTAAAAAACTGCGCAATGGCGAGTTGGATGACAAGGAAATAGAAATCGAACTGGCGGCAAACCCCATTGGCGTTGAAATCATGGCCCCACCAGGCATGGAAGAAATGAGTAGCCAGCTTCAGGGTTTATTCCAAAATATTGGCTCGGGCCGAAAAAAGACCCGCAAACTACGGGTTAAGGATGCCCTGAAAAATCTGCGCGAGGAAGAAGCCTCGAAGATGGTGAATGAAGAGGATGTCAGATTACGGGCCGTGGAGTCGGTCGAGCAGAACGGCATTGTTTTCTTAGACGAGATCGACAAAATTTGTAAACGCTCCGATTACGGTGGGCCGGACGTGTCCCGCGAAGGCGTACAGCGCGACTTGCTGCCTCTAGTGGAAGGTTGCACGGTCAGCACCAAATACGGCATGATGAAGACAGACCATATTTTGTTCATTGCCTCCGGTGCGTTTCATTTGTCCAAACCTTCCGACCTAATCCCGGAAATGCAAGGCCGCTTTCCCATCCGCGTGGAATTGGAAGCGCTAAGTGCTGCGGATTTTGTGCGCATCCTCACCGAGCCGGATGCTTCGCTTACGGAACAATACGTGGCGCTATTGGCGACAGAGGGCGTTACGCTGGAATTCCGCGAAGACGGCATCAGTCGCCTCGCCGAAATTAGTTTCGATGTCAACGAGAAAACCGAGAACATTGGCGCCCGCCGTTTGCACACCGTGTTGGAGCGTTTGCTGGAAAACGTTTCCTTCACCGCCGCCGATTTAAGTGGTCAAACGGTCGTGATTGATGCCGCTTATGTTAACCAGCAATTGGGCGAACTGGCCGAGGACGAAGATTTGAGCCGGTATATTCTGTAATAAATTGTTATCCCCTCTCTCCTTCCCTAGGGAGAGAGTTAGGGAGAGGGGGAAGATAATGGAATTCCCTTAGTCGAGTTCACAATCTGGTAAATAAGCTTATGTCCACACCCATTCCCACCGACATCAAACTCCATCAACAATCCGCCATTCTTGAAATCAGTTTTGACGATGGCTCCCGCTATGAATTGCCCTGTGAATACTTGCGGGTCTATTCCCCCTCTGCCGAAGTCAGGGGCCATGGGCCCGGTCAGGAAGTGCTACAGCTCGGCAAAGAAAATGTCACCATCACCGATATTCGCCCGGTTGGCAATTATGCCATATGCCCGACTTTTAGCGACGGTCATGATAGTGGAATTTTTACTTGGGAAACTTTATATAACTTAGGCGTACATCAAAAGGAATTGTGGGGAGAGTATCTAAGGCGGTTGAGGGAAGCGGGGGTGGATAGGCGGCTTCAATAGGCCAACTACCCAATGCCCAGATTTTAATGAAATTCAGTGAATTAGTTCGTCTATTGGAATTAAACGGATTTCGTTTGATTCGTGAAAAAGGGTCAATAAGATATTACGGCAAAACTGGATTTGATAAATTGGTACGAGTTGATTTTCATGGGGCTAAGGAAATACCTGTTGGAACTTGTCACGCAATTCTGAAAGCGGCTGGCATTAAAAAAATCTGAGGTGTTAAAACATTATGATCGACTTGCCATATTCGTTAATCATTGAAGCCACCGATGAACCTGATTTTTTTGGGTTCTATTCACCGGAACTTGAAGGTTTTACTGGTATCGGGCATTCCATTGAAGATTGCATTTATCAAGCGAAGTGGGGAATGAAAGAACATGCCGAACTTCTCGCCGAACAAGGCTTAACAATTCCACAATCAAACCCAAACCCAACTATTGTGGTTCATAACCAAATAAGGCTTGCTGCCGCTTGAGGTAAACCGTCATGGGTTTGACTACCGCATCCATAAAATTAATCAATCCCCGCAATCGGGAGCTAGAACCAGTTGAAGTTGAGGCACTGGCTGACACTGGGGCCGTTCATCTGTGCATCCCCCAACATATTCAAATTCAATTGGCATTGGAGGAAATCGACAAAAAGGAAGTCCCTTTGGCAGATGGAAGCAGGAGATTAGTGCCTTATGTCGGGCCTATCGAATTGCGTTATAAAAATCGTATTGGTTTCGCCGGGGCTTTGGTCATGGGCGACCAAGCTTTATTGGGGGCAATACCATTGGAAGACATGGATTTGGTGGTAGTGCCGAAGACTAGGGAGGTGATGGTGAATCCAAATAGCCCGAATATTGCTTCGTCTGTTGCGAAATGAAAGAATCAGATCTATACCATATGAAAGAATCCGATCTATACCATAAGTGGGTTGAATTAGCGATGAAGATCAAGTTTATATTGGCAAATGTCCAGATTTGATTACCGGGATTCATGGTAACGATCCTATCAAGTTATATGGCGAGTTATGTGAAATAATTGAAGATGTTGTCAGTCATTTTAAAGAACAGGGTCGTCAACTTCCGTTCCCTCGTGTTCAGCCAAGACAAATGAATGATGGCTTGAATAATCCAGAGCTTTTATATAAATATAAAAGCTTTGATAAGTTTGATGAAGAATCTTCGATGATATTTGCTACC
>CAIYXP010000197.1 GCA_903930145.1 uncultured Methylococcaceae bacterium | reverse complement strand
AGATCAGGTAAAAGGACAGCAAAATGGGAGCCCCAGCCAAAAATTTCAAGCCCAATACACTCCACCAAGAACCAGCATCTGTCTCGATTCCAAAACTGGCTTGGTTAATCCCGATGACAATCGCAGCACTGATTCGCCGCTGACCTTTGGCTTCATCCTGACTGATCGGTTGGTAATGGACAATGTCCCCCGTTGCAGGACGTCGGCTCAAGCCTTTTCGGTAATTTTTAATCGCACTGATATGGAGAAATAAATCTTTTTCGCTGGAATCGGTACGAACAAAGCCGAAGCCTTTTTCATCATTCCACAAGACTAATTTGCCCTTAGAAGGCTCAGCCACTTTTTCTTTCCTGACTTAGGTTGAGATTGTAACAAGGGACAGTTTACCAAGACCTTGCCCCAAAGTGGCATAGTGTAAGCCATTCTAGGGGTGATTAGCCAAACCTAACTATTGGCTCATTGTTGCCTGAGGTCAAGCTGAGCCAAATCGACTTTCTTGGTGATTCCGCGCAGCCTTAAGTAAGCTTTGTAAGACAAGTGCCGGACCAGCAGCAAAGGTGGCATCTTCAGCCAGTGTGACCGTATGTACAACAACCAACGTGCGAGGCTTGCCCAAAAATTGGGATAGTCTGGATGACCAGGCAAGATAGCCAAGGGAACTAGATGATCCATGAGGGTACGAACCAGCCAGTTGGGCTTGCAACCCCCTATTTCAAATTGCACGAAATCCGGTATCTTGGTGGAGAAGAATTGTTGACTATAACGCAGGCCATAGAATAGAGGTCGGGTCAAACCCAGTTGCCTTGCCCTAGGGACTAGACTTTCCCAGAAACCAGATTCTTGCCCGAAGTGGCACAGTAGCAGGTGGACATCTAGCAAATCCCTAAACCGCAAACCTTCAATCGGGTCCCCTTCCAGAAACAAATGAACCATTGAGTGCAAAACCATGTCGGCAGGTGCCAAAATGCACAGTCTTGGGTCGGCTAAGGGGCGAGCCGCTTCGATCATCAAGGCAGGGTCTGGTTGCAGTCGGCTTGTCCTAGGCAACATGCGATGATGAATGTCAATTTCCGTGCCACGCTCCCTGTGTCGCAAAGGGGGGATTTCATGCATCCAGACCCGATAATAACGGTCATCATAAGGATCTATCTCCATCTTATACCATCCCTTGGAAACTAGCTTTTCTTCCAATTCGACGACACGATCCTCCGGTGTCAGCAAATCGACATCGGCAAACAATCTGCCGGGGGCAGGTGGAAGCCCGGCCATCATATAAGCGGCACCCTTAAGCAATATCAACGGCACATCAGTTTCTTTCAATGCCCAAAGTATGCGATTGATTTCCCAAGTGACCAAGGTTCTGCGATGTTCGATGACATTGCGGGAAGCCCGCAAATGCTCGGCAGCTTTGCTTGGAATTTTTTCCAATAGGCCCATGTTGGATAAATCGGCTTCCAAACGGCCTAGCAGTCTGACACGGCGGGCGACTCGAATCAGCAAGTCCCAATCGGTAAGCGGGAGGGAAGGTAGTTTTTCAGGCGATTGGATTGCTTCCAGCAACAATTGATTTGCCCTTCGAGTTTCGGAGTCCGTCTTACCCATGGCCGTTCCGCGTCAGATCGTCAATGGCAGCGATGGCTTCGTTCAAGTCGGAATAAACCAGAGTGTGGCAATCGCAATTTTTCACCATGTCGGTGACTAACCGGTAAGAAGTTTGATCCAAAACATCGTAATTGAATGAATTGGTGGCGACCATCAGGAATGCTTGGCTTTTAGGAATGGGTTCTATTCTTAGCGGTGCATTGGCAATCCAACGCGGGAAAATTAACCACCGTGGCTTAGCCGGTTCGTCCATGCGGTAGATGCTATCCTCCGGTGGCCTGACATGGGCCACGGTGCCTTTGCGGGTTCCATAGAATGAAGGGCCAATGATTGCGCCCGGACTGAATTGCCGGATCACGTCTATAGATTCGTTTTTGAGTGGAATCAATCGGGGTAAGGGTAATAATAAGCCGTCTTCGGGACGCACCAAGCCAAATTCATCGGATAATAACCGCCATCCAGAATGAACCAAGGCCGTGCATAAGGTTGATTTGCCATGACCCGGCCAAGCGGGAAATAAGATAGCATTGCCATTATGCTCGACGACTGCCGAGTGTAACATTAATAGGTGATGGGCGCGGGTGGCGATGCACCAGTTAATGCCCCATTCCAATGTAGGGAAAGCGTGTTCGATACTACAAGGCTGAAAAGTTTGGCGTCCATCCACTGAGAAAAGCGCTTGTCTGCGATACCAATGCCTCAAGCCTTTAGCAATCCTGATATCGACATGAAAGTCTACTATCCCATTGCCACAATTCTTATCATAAAAGCTATATAGTGATGTAATTAAAGGAAAAACTGATTGTACATTTGAATTAATCCGTACATTGAACGGCCCAAATTTCACTTGTAGACCTTTAGTTTTTAGGCTTTTTTCTAAGTCAAAACAGTTAATTCCATCCATCTTTATTACTCAAGGCTTGTTTAAAATTGCTCTGTGACAAGCCCCAATTCTATCAATCTCTCCAGTGACTTAGTAAAACCATCCCGGTCTAGTTCCTCGGGGTGTAAACCCATGGTTTTTGATATATAGTTTAATATATCGTCAAGTGAGGATGGACTCCGATTTAAATAACTTATAATTAAAGCAGTTATTTCATTAAAAACATGAGTTTCAGCAGATGAGATTTGAAAGACAATATGCAATTCTTCCCAGTTTTGCCAAAGCAAACTTCGACCAGCTTCAGTCAAACAAAATAAAACAGAATCCAACTTAAGTATCGTAAATGACAGTTAATTTCACTACAAGACGCTAAACAATTTAGGTAATTATCAATCCAACTTGCATTAGAATACGGATGTTGTCGCACTAACAATGGCTATAGTCTTATCATTTCCTAGGGAACAAATCAGCTTATTGTTTTCAAGAGTAACACCTCCTATATCCGCAGGCAGGAGGGTGTCTTTTTTACTAACAGATAATTGGTCAGCACACATTTGTACCTTCTCCTGAATAACGCATTTGTCACTGGCTTTAACTGCGCCGTTAGCATTTGTAATTTCGCCTATCGGAGTAGTTGATCCAGTGTTTGTGGTGGCATCCTTTTGCACAAGTGGAGCACACCCAGAAGCAAAGGCCGAAGCCGAACCGCTACGCAGTGTCAATATGACTGGTGCTAAACCCGCCGCACCTCGAATCAGGCGGCGACGCTTCAAATCGAGACTTTGTGCCTCACTGATTGAACTGGATTCCGTAATCGGTTGGGTTTCCGTTTTATCAATTGATTTCCCATCGTTCATGTGTGCTACTCCCGTGACGGTAAAATAGAAAGAATGACTTGATTCATTGTATCAAAAAGGACAATCCAAATTTGGATGATGCTATCATTTTACCCAATTTATTTGCAAGCTTGCTGAATTGAGGTGTCCTAAGCTCATGGCATTGGCCGGTTTTTGTTGGGGCTTAAGCTTGATCTTGCCAATTTATTCATTTTGTCTAGCAAGCTTGGTGGCTTCTAAGCCAGTATTTAATCCTTGCTATTCAGTATCCTAGGCTTGATATCACTCATGCCTGCGATTACGGGTTGATTTGTGGAACAGGTTCTGGCATGTTGAACACCATAACCCGTTGTGGGCCAATCCCTTCAACTTTAATCGACAAACTTCATCATAAGGCTACAAACCTAGGCAATGCAAAGCAACCAAATACTCACACTCGCCTTGTCCGCACTGGACGACGGCAAAGGGAATGACATCAAAGTCATTGATGTCAGGGAAAAAACCAATATTACTGACTACATGGTCATTGCCAGCGGCACATCGGATCGGCATGTTGTGTCGCTCGCAGGCCGCGTGGTCGATAAGATGAAGGAGAACCATCTAACCCCACTGGGTGTGGAAGGTGAAAACACCGGGGAGTGGGTCTTGGTTGACTTAGGCGATGCCATCATCCATGTCATGAAACCGCAAACCCGCGAATTCTATCAATTGGAAAAGCTATGGCAAGGTGATTTTACAGCACCCGTCACAGCCTCCACCAACCATTGATATGGATGTTGCTGAGTCTTTATTCGCAAGGCTAACCATTAATAGGAGAACACCATGAACTCTGCCACTAAACTGCGTTTCGGCATACTGGGCGCGGCTCGCATCAATGAACGCATGATCCCTACCATTATTCAAGCATCCAATGCCGAATTGGTCGCCATCGCCAGTCGCAGACCCGGGGCCGCTGCCGAAACTTTGGCTAAATACGCCCCTGCTCAAAAGGGCGTTCGGACTTATGACAATCTCGATGCCTTGATTGACGATCCTGAAGTCCAGGCCGTTTATATACCGATGTCGAATCATGAGCATGAAGAGTGGGCCTTGCGTGCCATAAGAGCCGGCAAGCATGTGCTGGTCGAAAAACCCATGGCACTCACTGTGGTCGATATTGAAGCCATCGAATACGCGGCGAAAGAACACAATGTCACGGTGATGGAAGGCTTCATGTATCGCTTCCATCCACAGCACGAGCGGGTGAAAGAGCTGATTGACTCTGGCATCATTGGCGAAGTCCGTTCGGTGCGTTCCAGCTACTCGTTCATCATGCGCCCTGCCCGCTTGTATCGGCTGGCCGAGGACGTATCCAAAGGAGGCGGGGCGATGTGGGACATCGGTCCCTATGCGATTCATTCCGCCCGCTGGTGTTTCGACGTGCCGCCCGTTGCCGTGACCGCCATCGCCAAATTTGTCGAAAGCGGTGCTGACATTACCACCAGTGGTGTGATTGATTTTGGCGATGGCAAACATGCGCATTTCGATGTCAGTTTTGAGTGGGCTAGGCAATCCATTTATGAGGTGACCGGAACCAAAGGCGGGGTGAAATGCCATGCGGCTTGGCGCCTACCCGACGATGTGCCGGTGATTTCTTGGTGGACCGAAGACGGCCAGTGCGGAGAGGAAAAACTGCCCGTGGCCGACCACTTCGTGTTGGAGATCGAACATTTCAGCGATTGCGCCTTGAATGGCAAAGCCCCTTTGCTTGGCTTTGAAGATGCCAAATCCAATTGCCGGACGATAGAAGCCGTGTTGCAATCGGCAGCCAGTGGGCAAGCCGTGTTATTGGCGGGTTGATACAACCCCTCTCATTACACTGTAGGGAACCTCGAAAAACCCCGTACTTCGAATCTCAGTGCGAACGGTATACTTTTAATCAATAGGTTACGTTCTTGGTGAGCTTGTCGAACCATGAACGTAACCGGTTTTTCGAGGCTCCCTATAGACGGTTAGTTTTCGCGCATCTATCTCGAACTGCCTGTAACACTCGAAATGCGCAGCCGACCAAATCCTTCTCGACTTCATGCTCCCAAAACCTCAGTGCCAACCAACCTTGTGCAGATAATGCAGAATTGGCTGCCAAGTCACGGACGATATTTTTGGTGAACTTGTTCACCCAAAAACCTTGGTTGGACCTAGGCACTTTGCCATGCAAAGGGCAGCCATGCCAAAAACAACCATCGACAAAAACCGCCACCTTGGCGGACGGGAAAACCAAATCGGGTTTGCCGGGGAGTTTGTTTTTCAATCGGTAACGCAAACCCGCCGTCCACAGGGCTTTCCTCAATAGCATTTCAGGCGAGGTTTCTGTCGAGCGAATTCGGCTCATCAGCCAACTGCGCTCTTCGGGGGAAAGCCTATCTACCATGGTTAGAAAGGCCCCCTACTAGCCCTCGTATACTTCATCTTGGGTAATGACAGCGAGTACCCAAGAGAAATGGCCTTCAGTGATTTTAGACCCACAATACCCACATACGCCGGTTTGCCCTACTTTGTCGGCAGGCGCCCCACAGGAAGGGCAGGATTTCAAATCATACTCGTTGTCGATTTTTGTAACCCCGGCAGTACGGATAAAAGTCCAATATTCACTGAATTGTCGAGGTTTTTTGATTGAGCCACCGATAACTTGTCCACGCTTGTCGATAGTATAGTCCAAACAGGAAGCAAATACTCTCACCGTCAAGGAATCGTAGAATTTGTCCAAATCAATCCGTGATAATTCTATCATCTGGATATTAATGTTTTCCAAACTATTCCGCCAGCCCAATCTTGCATATTCATCCATCCAGAAACCATTAGATTCATAAAGCCTGTCGGAAACCAAATGCCGGGCTTTATTCCATTCCCCTTTACTCCAAGCAGCATAAGTTGCAAGAAAATAAGGCTTAACCACCTGTTCGCTGAAATGAGTAAAAAATGAATACCAATCACTCAGTTCATGCTTTTGCAAAAATTCATTCTCATAGATTTTCAGGCCAGCTTGGATGTAAGTGGGAAAATCGGTTCCAACTTCCTCGACATAACCTCCCGGGTCTTCAGTTTGAAATTGTTGGCTATCGATGATGTCGATTTTAACCACCTGCCATTGCTGTTCGCCAGCTTGGATAAAGGAATGGCAATATTGACATTCGCCAGCGTCGGTAAAGTCAGCAGGTGCGCCACAAGAAGGACATGACAAGGTCCGCATTTGCTCGGGTTGCGGAGATAACAATCCAGCCTTGCGCCCAAATAACCAAGCTTCCCGATTGATTAATCGTACTTTTTCCTTAGTCTTGAGGTAATGAAGGGTCAGGTTAGATTCGAATTCAATCAATATGTTATTGGTACGCTCCCAATCCATAATATTAATGATTTTGGCCTTGCCAATCACAATATCCCGAATGCTTTGCTGCCGATAAAATACGTTATGACTTGTTTGGTCAACGATGACTTTGGATATGAAAGGCATCAGTAAGTTGAATTTGTCAGTCCCTCTAAACGAGTAGAATTTATGATATATTAGACAAACAAAGTCGATGAACAATACTTTTGAAAAGTTTGGATCATGCTCTTTCAATGCTTGAATTTTACCATCCAAATCTACATTAAGACGATCTAAAACTTCGGGTTGCTTGGCCCTTATTGCGTTTTCCTTTCCAGAATAGGATCTTTGAGATAATAGCCGCAGTAAAATATAAATGACAATGATTAAAAAAACAATTTCAACTAAAGTAGTTGGTTGACTATCGGAATAATAGACGGGATTGCTGTTATAGCTTGGGATGCCATAACCTGATCGAGAAGGGGTGGAATAACCATAGTTCGATGAACCGCCCCAAGCTCCTCCGCTTGACCGACTGGAACTCCCCCCACCCCAACTACCTCCACTCGACCGGCTCGAACTACCTCCACCACCGCCACTTGACCGACTGGAACTGCCCCCGGATGACCCTCCGCTATAGGAGTGCCCCCCACCCATGCGTGCCTGGGCTTCGTTCAGTGAAAACAGCGTCAGAAAAACAGCCAAAAAAATGAAAAATAAGCAACGGCAAAATGAGCTTCGCTGATTTTCTTTCATAAGTCTATTTCCAAATGATCGGGCAATTCATTCATATCATTCTCAACTTGAGGAATATACCGACTGAATGCAACAGACAAGCTTTCAAGTTTGGTAACAAAATGATGGGCTGGATTATTGGCCTCGAATACTCCTTGAAAATCTTGTCGAATTCTTTCCCATTCACCCGGAGGAATGGCTGATTCCACTCCTCGGTCTGGCAGTATTATGATTTGCTTTTCCCAAACTGCGAGGAATATCAGTACCCCGGTTTTATCCATAGTATGATGAATACCCCCTTTTTGGAAACTAGCCCTTGCCATGATTTCAGCCGATTTTCGCAATCGGTTTTGACCTACCTCGAATCTGAGCAAGGCAGGTATGCCGCCGACCAATAATGCACCCAAGATGAAGCAGAAAACCGTGCCGGTGTAAACAACCCAATCGGCATAAAAATCATTTGAAAATCTGAAATAGGTTAATGCTATGAAAGCCAGCGCCGACCCGGTGGCCAAAGGGTATTCTGCATAGCCATGAACTCGGGACTTGATGATGACCACCACTTCAACATGGGATTGGCTTTCAATTTGGGCAATGGCCTGAGCAATTTTGCCACGAATTTCATCGTTGAAATAATTTGACATAAGTTTTTCACGCTTCTTAGCCATCCAGCAAAGCTTGGATGAATCAGGTTTATTGATCAGGCAATTGAATGGTGTATCTCCGTCACCTCATACAATAGATTCGGCTATTGTTTGACAAATATAAGCTTATCGGTGTCAAAACCATAAGATTTTGCCTTGGATACAAGCTTTTCGAGCACAGAATCGGGTAATTTAGGTGTGCGGGACAGTATCCACAGATAAGACAAATCAGGGCCGGAAACCAGCGCATAACCGTAGTCGTCATCCAAGCTAATGATGTTATAGGCTCCATAAAACGGGCCGAAAAACGAGACTTTAAGCCGACCTTCAGTCGGTTTACCGATAAAAAAGGCTTTACCTTCGGCTTCTTCCCAATGTTTCTTGACTGGGTCATACCCTCGGTTAAGCACTCTCAATCCCCCATCTTCACGCTGACTATATTGAGCGCTGATCTGTTCCAAACCCGTCTCAAATGAATTTTTCAAGCGGGCTATTTCATACCAGGTGCCAAGGTAGCGATTGGCGTTGAAATTATCCACAGCTTTGATGTGGTCTGGAATACCAACACAGCCCGTTATCAACAGGCTTAGTGTCGCACAAAAGATAATTTGCCTTACCAGCTTTATAGTCATTTTATAAAACTGCCTCAAAGCCTTCGAATTCAGGATGAGCCAAGTAAACGCCTTTGGCAGTTCCCGCATTGGCATGTGCTTTGCGGAATGCCTCGGAATGCGTCCATGCCTCGAAAGCTTCACGAGAATCCCAGATGGAATGAGAGGCAAACAAAGTGTATTCTTCGTTACTAGCTCCTTGCAGCAGATGAAATTCCTTAAAACCTGGAACTTCGTCTAGGTACGATTCTCGATTTTTCCAAATTGAGATGAAATCATTTTCCCGGTTTGGGGCTATTTTAAAACGATTCATGGCTATGAACATAATGATTCCTGCTTAAAAAGTTAGGGATGATGAAATAATGCTATGTTAGACGATAGGGACGAAAACATTGATAAATGCCAAGCTTGATAGGAATAAAGCCAATCTGCTTATTCTTCCTTTTTACCCTCTTCAACCATATTGATGACCAACAGGCCAGCAAACCCCGCTAATGACCCATTGACAAATATCCAATAAGGGAGCGTGATCAAGCCCAAGCCCGGCAGCTTGGCTCCCGTGACCATGGAGAACACCACGGCGGCAAGTGCCGACAAAACCGTGCCTATCGCCCCCACATTGAACCCGTAAAAAAAACCCCTCTCGCCCGCGATGCGAGCCGCAGTGTATCCCGAAACGAAACAAGTGGCTATCCCCAACATTTGACTGACGGCGAACATCGCACCGCCCTCGCCCATGTCCAAGCTATTTTTCAGTAACGGCAAAATCAAAATGTGTACTGCATAAATCAAGGCAAAAACCAAAGTCCCAATCAAAATTGCCTTTGGATTGACAGTATTCATGGCTGATTTATCATTGAAAAGTAATGGCATTTTGATCAAGTTCGGGAAAACAAGGTTTAACTATATAAATTGTACAGCTTCAATCCATCAACTGTTGAACAATATCAGGCCGAGATGACAAGTTTGCGCATTTCCATAGCATGATGCGGCGGCTACCCCGATAAAATTGAGTGTAGTGCGCCCCGTCTTCGCTCATTGGACTATCGGGCTTCCTAATCATCACCACATAGCCTTGACTATTTGATCTAATCCACTCCAATAAAATCTGTTTATCGTAAATTTCGGTCAAGGGGTAAGGCAAGCGCCCAATGAAGTTCAGGTCTCCACTATATTTTTTCCAATGCGCGATGGGAATCCCTTGACTTTCCAACTCAGCTAATTTGTCAGCGAAAGTCTGCATCGAAAAATAGGGCCAGCCCACTT
Organism: uncultured Methylococcaceae bacterium; assembly: GCA_903930145.1. Classification (GTDB taxonomy): domain Bacteria; phylum Pseudomonadota; class Gammaproteobacteria; order Methylococcales; family Methylococcaceae; genus Methylumidiphilus. Next base: position 2,266 of record CAIYXP010000197.1, on the reverse strand, counting down.
GCAGGAAAACCAAATGTGCGCTCAACATCAATCCGAACATGGACCAAGCGACACTGCGCACACCCGCTAACGGAGTGGATGGGCGAAATGCCAAAACGGCAATGCCAATCCCTAAAACGAAAAGAGGAATGGCTTGAGGGGTGTTCCCAGCTATTTCAGCCGCCTCCCTAGGTGTTAGCATCAAACCAACTGTGGGTGGCAGGAACAAAAGCAAAACCAAGAGAATGGTGATGATGACAAGAGGGGTTTGATCTTTACGCTTGATTGGCTCGTTTGACAATGACAGCGCTCGACCAGCGATCAAGGCCAAAGCTGGAAACATAGGTAGGAGATAGTGAATCTGTTTGGCGCTAATCAAGGAAAACAAAACCAGTGCTGACAGGCTTTGCACCACGCAAAACCGAACCCCTGAGTCAAGTATTAGGCCGCTGACCGACCTCCACAGAGGAGGCCACACAATCCAAGGTAGGCAGGTTAAAGGCAATACTGCAAAGTACCACCAAACTGGACGGCTATGAGCAAACGAGTGACTGATGCGTCCTGCCGTTTGACCCCACAAAAGCATTCTTTGGTAGTCTTCGCCTCCGGCAAACCCGGCAGGAATGGCCCAAGCCAAGGCAATTGCCGCAGCCAACAACACGCTCCCCGTTAAGCTGAAGTACCACGCCCGCCAGCCAGATTGCGGTTTTGATTTAATCCACCAAGGAGCAAACAACGCAACAGGCAAAATCATCATGAATACCGCCGGGCCTTTTGACAAAATGCCTAAGCCCATAGCAACAGCCGTCAGCAACCAACCAAACAATGGCCTGTCTTGTGAAGCATGGATGATCCCTGACAGGGCGAGCAAAGTAAAAAAGCTTGTCAACATGTCATACAGCGTGAGCGAGGTCCATAATGCCCATATCGGCAAGGCAAGCAGAATCAAAGGGGCCATGGCTGCGCTAGTCTTGTCATCTGGCCACAATTGACCGGCAAGCTTAACCGCCATCATCAGATTGCCGAGTGCAAATAGCGGGGCGACTAGCCGGGCATTCCCTTCGCAGACACCCAACAAATACCAAATAAGGTGTATGCACCATTGCAGCATTGGCGGTTTGTGGCTATAAGGAAGGCCGTTCAGATGAGGCACCAAGAAATCGCCACGCTGCCACATTTCCCAGGCGACGGACACGGCTCGAGTTTCATCAATCGGCATCAACGGGCGGCAAGCCAGCCCTACCAGCACCAAGAACAACCAGATCAGGATATAGTCTTTGGGAAAAAAGCGTGATTGCATGACCCTGTCGAGTTATAGAATATTACTCTTTCGTTTATGAGCGAGGTATTCTCGATAAGTGAGTTTTGTATGGCGTTGGGTTCTCATCGTTTATTCATTGGCTATTTTCGATTCTAACGAAATTGCTATCTACAAGACCCGCAACAATATGCTGAATAAGATTATAACAAATAATCGGCAACATGATTTTTGGATGGTCTGATAAACTTAATGAAGCAAGAACGAGGCCGGTTCCATTATTGTTCATGCCCAGTCCAAACATCAAAGAGGTTTTCTCCGATACTGAACTATTTTGTAAACTCGCGATGAGGCTACCTGAAAAAAACGCAAAAACACATAAACTACTTGTGATTATGGCGATAGCCGCTAAAAAATCCCAGTCAGGATTCACAAATATTTGAGGCAACACAATGGATGCATTGGCATAATTAAGCAGCAAGAGATTGATCAGATTAATGTCTTTGATAGGCTTTTTGATCGCCTTATGGGCTATTTCCGGCATTGCAAATTGTAATAAAACACCTAATGCAGTCGGCAGTAGAACCGAAATGAATAGGAACGCACCCGTGCCATTTTCAGCAATCTCATGCAAATCCTCAGAGTAGTCTCCATCCGCCATGAAGCCAATCGAATGCAACCCAAAAGGTGTTGTCACAGGACTGAGCAAAGTCGAAAAGACCACCAAACTGAGACTCAAAGCAAGGTTGCCATTGGATTTCTGCGCCCACGCAGTAGAAGAAGCTGCGATGGGCATTGATGCGATCAAGGCAAGTCCCACAAGAATATTTTGGACTTCATCAGGGTTGTGCCAAAGACGCATCAGCAAGGAAACTAAGAATGTGAACCCAATTGGAATTGTTAGGTTTGCAGACAAACCTAATAATAAAATTTTTGGTGATTTGACTAGATTTCCAATTTCTGATTTTTGAATACCTAGACCGGCATTAAGCAGCAATATGGAAAGCATTAAAACTGGCAATGATATTT
>CAIYXP010000196.1 GCA_903930145.1 uncultured Methylococcaceae bacterium | reverse complement strand
GTTGCGGATCGAGTCGAGCGCTTTCTCGGCCTTGCCTTCTTGAAGGAACCCGAGCAGCGCATTGATGACGACGACACCTAGGATGATCCCGGCATCCAGCCACAACCCGACCATCATCTTGACGAAGCCGGCCCCCAGCAACACATAGACGAGTATGTTGTTGAACTGGAGCAGGAATCGCATCAACTGGCTTTGCTTCTTCCCCTCCGGTAGGCGATTGGGACCGCACTCCCGCAAGCGCTGCGTGGCAGCTTCGGCCCCTAGGCCATCTTTGGGGTTGGTCTGCAAACGCTTCACCACCGCCTCCGCAGCCAATGCGTACCATACAACCGCATCGCCATCCGTTTTTTTAGCTAGTGCCTTATTCATCTGAATATTACCCCTTTTTGGTCAATCAGTCTTTTCGCAGAATATCTGAACATTGCCTGACAACTAACCGCAATGGCGCTAGAAAAAGTGCCTGTATTGCGGTATCTGGAACATGACTTGCAAAACGATAAAGGCGCAATAAGCGGAGTATCGCCATTGCGCCTTTCGGCCTTTTTCTACTGATGAACATACACCATCCGCTTACCGATTTCGACAGGCAAATGGTCAATTGGTGCGGACATTGTAACCTATCCATGCATATTGCACTCTAAAGCCGGACGGGATGACATATCCCGTCCGTAACGTTTAGCGCCGCGTTGCCCTTGGGCCTGCCCTATGCATTAGGGCTATGGACAATCGCGCATTAGGTTACGATATTAAGCAGGATTTCAGGGTTTCGTCGCGCTACCCTGCCCACAGAAATTATCGATTAACACCCTCCGCATGGACGAGATCAGAAAGGGAATTCATAACCTCCGCATGCACTTCCGGGCGGTTGAGGTTGCCTAGATGACCCCCGGCCGGAAATAAGCGGAAATGTTGCGGTCCAATGATGCCCTTAAGCCATTCAATGTCTTGGTCACTGGTCAGGAAGTCATTATGATTGGCAAAAACGCGGAGCTTGCCATTCCCGCGCAACGGACCCTCGATAGCCCTAAGATCGTTTTTCGCCGCCAAGTCTTCCACGGAAGACACCGTGTGAAGATGATCCCGATGGTAAGGCAAGACGAACGCAAGCAGGTATTTCTCGAATGAATAGTCGCCAATCTCAAGGTAGGCAGGCAAACGGCGCTGGCGGCGGCGTTCGGTCATCAACACGCCGAGGTCCTCCCGTTCTTGGCTCGTCCACAGCACGGCTTGCAGAGAGCGCCGGAATGCTGTGCCGATCAGGAACTTGGCATCTTCATCAGTGAAGGGTAGCTCCTCCGTCGGCATCAGGTTTCCAGATTCGAGGTCGGTGAGGTCTGAACGCTCGTAATCCGCCGTGCCACGCTTACCCTCCCGATCCCGGTGAATGACCGCCGCTGCCTTCAAAATGATCCGCCTCGCCTCCGCTTCGGGGTCTTTGGATGCGAGTGGAACCGTGAAGTATTTGTCCAGCCGCTTCATGCCATCGATTAGGTTAACAGGCGGGTCCAGCAGCAAGAAACGGTCAAACTGAACGCGCTGCTGGGCTTCAGGTCTGTCATCTGCGGCAATGAAGAAGCCATGGAACGCGCCCAGCGAATAGCCAAGAAAAACGCGCTTGTCGATACGTGCAGGGAAGTGGGTTTCCAAATTGCGGTTAACCGCGTCGAGCGCAATATGAATATCCCGCGCATCGGTCGGCGCATGGCCCGGCACTGGCACACTCGCGGCCCGTTTGATGAATTCTGCATTCAAAGCGTTACTGACGATGGCGACCGAGAAGCCGCGCTCCCAAGCCATCTCGGCGAGGGCGAGGGTGGACAAGCTGAGGCGATGCCCCCCCAATCCCGGAACCAAGAACACCAGTGGTGCCCGGCCCGGTTGCATGCGGAACGAGAACGGCAGCGAAAGACCCGTGGTCGGCATCGTCACTTCACACTGGTCGAGCCGACCGGCGAAGCCGCCGTCACGCGGACCCAAGAAGGCGGCTTGCAAAGTCTGGGTGGACCCGGTGTTGTCACCCGATGCTGAGATTTCCGGTTCCTTGATGCGTTCCTCCCGTGTGAAGCCCCACAGCCAACGGGCATCGTCGTAGGCATCCGGGCTGCTGGCGGCGAAGCGGCGGTAATCGGGGATAGAATCCACCATGTCATCGAAGGTAGGCCCGATCCTCGCCGCATGGGGCAGGATATAGACAGCCGGATTCAGCAAGGTATCCGGGATCAAACCCACGGTGTCTCGAACTGAACTTGGGCCGAGCAGCGGTAGCGTCAGGAAGGTTGAGGAACGCCAGCCCCAAGTGGAAAATACCTGTCCGAAATCTTCCGGGGATGCCTTAATATTGAACCAATGGCTGGCCGGGTCCCAAAGCCCCAGCAAGCCGACCGTGGTGTTGGTGGTGAAACGCAAAGTCTCGTCACCCGCCCCACGCCATTGTCCTTGCAAAAGATTCGCCGTGAAGTTTCGCGGGAACAGCAGGTTGTCCGCAAAGTCCTGGATACGATTGCGGACAAAGCTAGGCATAATGAAGCGGTAAACCCGGCTGATCGGGTCAACCACGGCCACCACAACGGCGTGATTGAGCGCCCACATACTGCGGTTGAACGGCTCGATGGGGTCAGGAAAGTTGGGCGGGGATAATGTCTCCCGTTTGAGCACCTCAGCGCCAGGCCCAGAAAAATTGGACCAGTCATGGCGCTGGACGGCCGGCTGGGAACAGCCAGCAACCACGGCAGACAATAAGAGAAGATGGACGACATGTTTCATTGATATTATCCATAGATTATTAAGTGTTTAAGGAGTTCAATTCACCGATTGAGGGGGTTGGCGCAACCTTCCGGTATTGTCTAGGAGGTGGCGATGAATACCGGCAGAGCCCTGTTTTCCCGACTCATGGACTTCCCTGCCAAGAACGCATTTTCCTGCATCGTCGAGTGTTAAGGCAGTGATCGCCCGATACGGCCTTTACCGTGCACCGAGCCTGAAGACCTAGGCCAACCGTCCGCTCAGCCCCCCCGCCGATTGATGCCGACCAGCAGCGTGGGGCCGAAGTCCGACGACAGTGGCCCCGCCGTCGAAGCCGCCGCGCACGGCAACCCTCTCAATGGGAGGAAAACAAAATTGTTCTCTAGAAGAATAAGCCATGGGCGACCTCGTTTAACTTCTTCCGAAGGGAGGAACTTGCAAAATTCATTAAAGCAAGCTGAATTAGCGGCGGCGAGTGCCAATGGAGGGGAAATAACCTGCCCAAAGTGATAAAATTGAAGTTTCTTAGAAAACAATATCTATCGGCAAATGAACAGGTTGAGAGAGAC
>CAIYXP010000195.1 GCA_903930145.1 uncultured Methylococcaceae bacterium | reverse complement strand
TGTCGGGAAAATGCCTGCCGCACCTGTCCCGCCGTCTGTGCCAGCGGCTGATGCTGTGAAAAAGGACATCGATAATAAAAACTTGGGTCAAAATGCCATGGGCCATTACAACGAGAAAGGCGGCGCACGGGGGACGAATGCCCATAATTTGGAGGGGGCGTTGATGAAAGACGGAAGGGAGTTTGGACATGACCTAGTCAAATTAAAGAATATGGCTGAGGACAAATTAAAAGACCTTGGGGGTTCTGTCCGCGAAAATGTGTTGCCTTCCGACAGCAAGAAGTGATGGCTGAATGCGTTCATTTCGCAACCAGAGTTGAAGGGTGGCTGTAAATCGGCTATAAAACAAGTAAATCAACTTAACTTGGCAGAAAACATCAATGAACGATTGGACGCAAGGTCAATGGATTTGTTATTCCATTGTGTGGCTGTGGGGAACCTGGTTATCGGGCAAGCTGAGCGGTAGGTTACAAGGCGGTTTCGACTACAAGATTCTTGCCATTTATCCTTATTACCAATTGCCTGCTCCTTTTCGTGGGATTCCTGCATGGCTGGTCGGTGCGGCATGCATCTGGTTTTTGCCGGCTCCATCTAGTAGTGATCATCTTTTTGAAAGTTTCTTTAATCTGGATCCGGATTGGATGGGTGATGTGTTCGTTGCATGTGTGTTTTCGCTATTCATAATACTCCCATTAACCTATTTCGGCTGGTTGCTGCCAAACCAGTTCCGCATCGCGGGAACCCTTGCCGATGCCACAGCAATGCGGTGGAAGTCGATGAAGCCTTATGACCATGATTGATTCCACAGGCGATAGCCTAAAGAATATCGCCTTGAACCTAAATCTAGGCTAATCCAACAATCCCACCATGAAACACCGCATAGACCCTAAGATAGATTGCGTATTCAAGGCATTGCTTGGCTCGGTGGAAAACCGCAATTTGTTGGTACATTTCCTCAACGCCATATTGACCAGCGATTTGACTGTGCCGATCACCGATGCGGAGATACTTAATCCCTACAACGACAAGGAATTTCTGGACGATAAACTGAGCGTGGTGGATGTCAAAGCCAAGGATAGCGAAGGACGGCTTTACCAGATTGAAATCCAGCTATTGTCCTATCGGCATTTGCCGGAGCGGATGGTCTATACTTGGTGCGACATCATCAGCCAACAATTGCAAAGCGGCCATGATTACAGCCTGTTAAAGCCAGTTTATAGTATATGGCTGTTGGCGGAAAACCTGCTGCCTGGTGAAACCGACTATGCCCACGAGTATAAACTGCAAAACCGCCAAGGCCGTACTTTGGCGGATTTGGGCGGCATCCACCTGTTGGAATTGAAAAAATTCACGGCTGAACGGATCGAAACCGAGGAACAACGCTGGCTACAGTTTTTCAAAGAAGGCGACCAACTGGATGAAAGCGCACTACCGGACTGGATGAACACTGACGAAATGAGGCAAGCCATGAAAACCTTGAAACTGTTTTCCGATAAAGAACGCGACTATCACGCCTACCAAGCGCGGCAAAATTACTTGCGCGAGCAGCGTACCATTCAAATAGAAAGGGATGAAGATTTGCGGGAAATGGAGAGGATTAAGCACGAAAATGAGCGGAT
>CAIYXP010000194.1 GCA_903930145.1 uncultured Methylococcaceae bacterium | reverse complement strand
TCACCTAAATAACGTTCATATTTTTGATTGACATCTTTTACATGACGCAACCAGTTATCAGCAAGGCCTACACGTTTGTCGATTAATGCCGCATGCACGCCAGAACAGCCATAGTGACCTACCACAAGGATGTGCTTCACTTTAAGTAAATCAATCGCAAATTGAATGACGGACAAACAATTTAGATCGGTGTGAACAACAACATTGGCTACATTTCGATGAACAAATAATTCACCGGGCAGCAAATTCACAATATCGTTTGCTGGAACGCGACTATCAGAACACCCTATCCAAAGATATTCAGGGGCTTGTTGAGAAACCAGGCGTTTAAAGAAATCGGCGTCTTTTGCCACCATGCTTTCGGCCCAGTTGCGATTATTGGCAAATAGCTGTTCAAGCGCTTGAGAATGTTTATGTGGCATGGTTTAAGTTTAAAGTACTTTCATGACGCCTATTTGGTTAAAACATACCCCTACAGGAACTTTGCTAAGTCTTTATTGCCAGCCTGGCGCTAAGCAGACCAAAGTAGTGGGGCTGCATGACGGCTACTTAAAAATTTCCCTTCAGGCACCAGCCCTAGAAAACAAGGCCAATGAGCATTTAGTCGGGTGGCTATCAAAACAGCTAAAAATCCCACAAAAGCAAATTCAATGGATTTCTGGGCAAAACAGTCGAAAGAAGCGACTTGAAATTCAGGGGATTGGCCCTGAAAAAATTATTCAATTGCTCGAATTTTAAATTTGACGATTACTTACCAAAAGAGCGCCCACAAAATTCCTAAAATCAGCACTCATTTCCCAATGTAATAAATGGTGCGATGCTTGGCTTTGAGTTTCTTTGCTTGTGCCCGCAATTGATAAAAATAGGTAAACAGAATGTTTACAAAACCAACTTTCTCACCCTCAACGTTTTGTGATGCCGCAACACTCATGACATAACGCCCGAACCAGCGATTCAATAATTGCACCACTTTGGTATGAGCGGGGCGTTCCACATCGCAAAATAGAACAATGCGCTGTTGATCGGTTTCGTTGGCTGCGTAATGAATATAGGTCTCGTCAAACATTACTGCTTCGCCATCTTTCCAAAAATAACGCTCTCCATCGACTTCAATGAAGCATTTTGGGTCATTGGGGGTCGCTAATCCTATGTGGTAGCGTAGCGAATCTGCATAAGGGTCGCGATGGCGAACCAGAGTGGCTCCTGGTGGCAGAGAGGCAAACATAGCAGCCTTAATCGATGGAATGGATTTGAGTAGCGCGACGGTCTTTGGGCAATTGGCTTGGGCCGATGGTAAGTCTTTCCCATACCAATAGAGGTAGAAGCGCTTCCAGCCCGTCCTGAAGAAAGAGTTAAAGCCTATGTCGTTATAGCCGGTTGCTGTCGTTATGGCGCCTTCAGCATTGAGGGCTAGCGCTTCCTGGCGAATGACTTCCCAGTTATCTTTTAGGGGTTGCATCTCAGGAAACTGGCTTACAGGAATAAATGCGCTTGCTTTTACTTTGGAAAATAGGTAGGGCAGGGAATTGATGGGGGCCAGCAAAACCTGGTAGTCGGTAAGCGACCGAACCACTCCAAAGCGCACCCGACCCCTAAAGTAGACGTAAATTGCCGATATTACAAATATAAAAAAGATGATGTGACGCGCTTGCATTCAATTTGCCAATCCAAAGTAACAAATGCCATTTTAATTTGTATCAGGGGCCCTGAATCGACTATTTCTTATATCAATATCCTCATATACTTCAGGAACTGCAGGAAATAAATGTCTTATGACTGCTAAGAGTTAATGTGGATACAGCTCGGAGAAAATCGAATGAATAGCTTTATAAAGTGGCTCTTAAGCCTTGTTTTAATTGGCTTAGCGGGTATTTCAGCGTATACCTGGATTATGCTCACTTGGAGTTATGGCAGTGGAGAGCGGGCTGGATATGTGCAGAAATTTTCTAACCGCGGCTACCTTTGCAAAACCTGGGAGGGTGAATTGGCGATGGTTTTCATGCCTGGAACCATGTCAGAAAAATTCCTCTTTACGGTGCGAGATGATGCTGTAGCGCAAAAAATTAATGCTAACTTAGGGAAAAAAGTAGCCCTAAAATATGAACAGCATATTGGTTTGCCTACAACGTGTTTTGGGGAAACCGAATATTTCGTAAATGGTATAGAAGTGCTGGATGAATAATTTGCTATAGTTTCAAAAATTGTTGTTATGTAGCTTTATTTTTGTAATTTTTTGTGGTTAAAATCATGTAAGCGCAATGTGCGCCGACATCAATATCTATAAGGAGCTTCACTTGAACAAAGCCGAACTAATCGC
>CAIYXP010000193.1 GCA_903930145.1 uncultured Methylococcaceae bacterium | reverse complement strand
TGAGGATTGGGTGAAAGAGTTGGACTTCGCCACACTAGAAAGGGTTGGCGATGGTTATGTCTCTGACGACTTGCGTGAGCGGGAAGACGACATAATCTGGCGGGTGCGCTTGGGTCCGGATTGGATTTATGTCTACCTGTTGATTGAGTTCCAATCCAGCGTGGACCCGTTCATGGCGGTGCGGGTGCTGGCCTATCTTGGGCTTCTCTACCAAGACATCATCCGCACCGGGGGTTTGACGGCGGAGCGGCAATTGCCGCCCGTGTTGCCCATCGTGTTGTACAACGGCAAACCGCGCTGGTCCGCCGCCGAGGACATCGCCGATTTAATCGCAGCAGCACCCGTCGGCTTGGATCGTTACCGTCCACGTTTGCGCTATCTGCTACTGGATGAAGGCCGTTATGCCGAAACCGAACTCGCTCCTTTGCGCAATGTTGTCGCGGCCTTGTTTCGGATGGAGAACAGCCGTACTCCGCAGGATGTGGAACAGGTGTTGACGGCCTTGGTCGAATGGTTAAAATCTCCCGGACAAGACTCGCTACGTCGGGCGTTCACCGTGTGGCTTAAACGAGTGCTGTTGCCGGGGCGGATGCCCGGTGTGAATTTCGAAAATCTGAACGAATTGCAAGAGGTTAAGAGCATGTTGGCAGAACAAGTGGTCGAATGGACCAAGCAATGGGAGCAGCAAGGCATCGAAAAGGGTTTTAATCAGGGACGGCAAGCCGGTCGGCAACAGGGAAGGCAAGAAGGCGAAGCATCGCTATTGTTGCGGTTATTGGAGCGTCGTTTTGGCAAGATTGACGAGGCGGTGTGCAACAGGCTTCAAGCTGCCGATGCGGACACTCTATTGAAATGGGCTGACCGTCTGTTGACGGCTGCATCGCCGGAAGAGGTGTTGAGAGACTAAACGATTTTCAAGTTTTTCTCTAATGTTACGAATCAGCCTAGAATTGGAGCGTCAAAGCCTGTCTTGAGCGAAGTCGAAGGGCTTGCTTTGACAGGCAAATCAAGCTTAGCATATCCAACTCAACCTAAATTCATGCAGAAAAGCCGTTCGTGCTGAGCCTGTCGAAGCATGAACGGCTTTTTCTGCGTTCATCCAACTCCACGACCACAAAATCCGTTTACCCTTCGACTGGCCCAGGGCGAACGGATTTTGTAGCCGCGCAAATGCCGTTTTTAGGATCAAAGCAAGCTTTGACGCTCCGGCTTTGGTCTCATGGGCGGCAATCCCTTGCCATCAAGATATAAAGATATAAACCAGTCTATTGTCGGCAATGGGGATGCCGACCGGCTTATTCCCTCGTAATAAATGCCAACTTCTGAATCCCCGCCTTGTGCGCAATCGCCATCGCCTCGGCGACCGCGCCATAAGGCACGGACTTGTCGGCTTGGAATTGCACGATCAATTCCGGGTCGGCTTGCAGCAAGTTGCGCAAGGACTGCTCCAAGCCTTCCATCGGTTGTGGCTGGTCGTTCAGGCTGACTTTGCCCAAAGCGTCAATGGCGACCGTGCTGGTGTGCTTGTCCGGGGCCGGGTCGGTTTTTTCGGTTTTCGGCAAATCCACCTTGACCGCTTGGGTCAGTAACGGGGCGGTGACGATGAACACGATCAATAACACTAACATGACATCCACCAAGGGGGTCACGTTGATTTCGCTCATCGCCTCGCGGTCGGAGGAATCGGTTTTGAACGCCATGTCATTTCTCCTCGTGGGTCTTAAGGCTGGAGCGCACCGCCAGATTTAGGAAATCCGTCGCGAAATAATCCAGTTCGGCCTCGCAAAGCTTCAGCTTGCGCAGGAAGAAATTGTACGCCAACACGGCGGGTATGGCGGCGGCGATGCCGATGGCAGTGGCGATCAGCGCCTCGCCGATGGGTCCGGCGACCACGTCCAAGCTGGCGGACTTGGCCTTGCTGATGCCTTCCAGCGCATGCATGATGCCCCACACCGTGCCGAACAGCCCGACGAAAGGCGCGGTGCTGCCGATGCTGGCGAGCATGGACAGGCCGGATTCCAGCACCTTGCGCTCCTTGCTGATTTGCTGGCGCAGGGAGCGTTCCAAGATGGATTGAATGTCGCCGCTGAGTTCCAGCGGGCGGGAGCCGTTGCTGCGGGTGTCGTTCAACACATTGAAGCCAGCCCCGGCGATGCGGCCCATTGCGCTTTTTTCTTGATCTGCCAATGAGGCTTCCCGCAAGTCGGCGGCCTTCCAAAAGCTTGCGCCATACAGGTTGTTGTCCTTGGACACAGCCCAGAACACCCAACTTTTAAAAAAGATGATGCCCCAGGTAATGGCGGAAAAGGCGACCAAAATCCACAAAGTGTATTTAACGATGTCGGAGGAGGATAGTTCTATCATAATTAGCCTAAGTTGTTATCCATTAATGTGGTAAATGTTGGTAATCCCCGGCCTTAGCCGGTTTTTAAAAAAAATGTGATTAGCCTCAAGGCGAAACAACAAACAACCGTTTACTTTGGAATGGTGAATCGATAAGGCACCACCACCCAAGAATCAACCGGTTTGTCGCCTCGCCGAGCAGGAGTGGCGCGGGCATCTTTAATCATATCCACCGCCGCTTCATCCAATATATCGTGGCCGCTGCTATGGACGACGATGACTTCGCCAACGTCACCATCGGCACTGATGTGGACTTTCAAAGTCACAGTGCCTTCCCAGCCTCGTTCTTGGGCGACAGAGGGATACCTTCTTCTAAAACCGCTCATCGCACCGGGACGATAGCTATTGTCCTCACCCTTATCGGCGTGAGCTTTATGCGAATGATGGCTTTCGCTTCCCTCATCCTCTGAATCATGATGCCGAGGCGGGGCAGGGGGCGGCTCATGATGCGTTTCCCGTACTGGCTCCGGTGCGGGGGGTGCAGGCTCCTCTGCCAGTTCCGGCGTGTAAATGGGCCTTTCTGAGCGTAATCGCCTAGGTTTGGGTGTCTCAAGCTTTTCGGGTTTTTCAACGATTTTTTTCGGTGCTGGCTTTTCCACTTTTGGCACTGGCTTGGGCAAGGGCTTAGGCGCAGGCGGTTTGATGACTGGTTGAGGCTTAGGCACTACTGGAGGCGGTGAAAGCTTAGCGGGTGTTATGGGCTGCTCGACTGGCACAGGCACTGGCTTAGGCTGAACCACCAATGCAACCTCAATTATTTGGGGTTTTTCCTCTTGCGGTATCGTTTTGGGTGTGTGCAGATAGATGTGCCAGATCCCTGCATGAAGGCCCAAAGCGAGCAGATAAG
>CAIYXP010000192.1 GCA_903930145.1 uncultured Methylococcaceae bacterium | reverse complement strand
TGTTGCCGTAAGGCTTGGTGTCGTTGAGGATGCGGTTGGTGCGCGAGAATGCTTGAATCAGCCCGTGATACTTGAGGGTTTTGTCCACATAGAGGGTGTTCAGGTATTTGGAATCGAAGCCGGTGAGCAGCATGTCCACCACGATGACGATGTCGATCTTTTGGCGGTGCGGCAGGTCTGAGTTGGGGTATTGCTGGTCTTTGATGCGCTTCTGGATGTCTTGATAGTAGAGATCGAACTCGTTAATGCTGTGATTGGTGCTGAACGCCGCGTTGTAGTCGGCAATGATGGACTTGAGGGCTTCCTGCTTCTTGTCGGGTTCCTGCTCGTTGTCGGCCTTTTCCTGCGGCAGGTCTTCCTGAATCTGTTGCACGTCTTTGTTGCCTTCGGCGGGCGGCGAGAACACGCAGGCGATGTTCAACGGCTGAAAGTCTGGTTCCTTGGCCTGTTTCTCCGCTTGCAGGGTCTTGAATAGTGAGTGGTATTCGATGGCATCGTTGATCGAGGCTGTCGCAAGAACGGCGTTGAACTTGCGCCCGTGGGTGGCGGCATCGTGCTTGGCGAGTATGGCTTCGACGATGGCTTTCTTGGCAAGTGCTTCACCCTGCTTCGGCTTGTTTTTGCCTTCGGGCTTGTAATAGTCCACATGGAAGCGCAGGACGTTGCGGTCTTCGATGGCGTGGGTGATGGTGTAAGCGTGTAGTTGCTGCTGGAAAATGTCTTGCGTGGTTTTGAAGGAGGCTTGCTGGCCTTCGATCTGCTGATAGTTTGCGTTTTGCTCAAAGATCGGCGTGCCGGTGAAACCGAACAACTGGGCGTTGGGGAAGAATTCCTTGATCGCCTTGTGGTTCTCGCCGAATTGCGAACGGTGGCATTCATCGAAAATGAACACCATGCGCTGATTGCGCAACGGTTCCAGCCGTTCCTTGTAGTTGCGTTTGTTGCTGCCGTCAAGTGCCAGGCCGAGCTTCTGGATGGTGGTGACGATCACCTTGTCGGCGTAGTCGTCGGAGAGCAACCGCCTTACCAGCGTTTCGGTGTTGGTGTTTTCCTCAACACAGCCTTCCTGGAATTTGTTGAATTCCTCCCGCGTCTGCCGGTCGAGGTCTTTGCGGTCTACCACAAATAGGCATTTATCAATGTCTGGATTGTCCTTAAGCAGAGTCGATGCCTTGAACGAGGTGAGCGTTTTGCCGCTGCCGGTGGTGTGCCAGATATAGCCGTTGCCGCTGTTCTGGTGGATGCACTCGACAATGGCTTTGACGGCATAGATTTGATAAGGGCGCATTATCATCAGCTTTTGCTCGCTGGCTACCAGCACCATGTAGCGGCTAATCATCTGGCCCAGGGTACACTTGGCGAGGAATGTCTCGGCGAAGCTGTCCAGATGGGTGATCTTCTTGTTGTCTACGTCGGCAAACTGATAGAGCGGCAAAAAGCGTTCGTCGGCGTTGAAGCTGAAGTGGCGGTTGTTGTTGTTGGCGAAGTACCAAGTATCGCTGCGGTTGCTGACGATGAACAGTTGCAGGAAACACAGTAGGGTTTTGCTGTAACCATTGCCGGGGTCGTTCTTGTAATCGACGATCTGCTGCATGGCCCGGCGCGGGCTGATCGCCAGCGTCTTCAGCTCGATCTGCACTACCGGCACGCCGTTGATGAGTAGGATCACATCATAGCGATGGTGGCTGTTGTCGGTGTTGATGCGCAGTTGGTGAATGACTTCAAAGCTATTCTTGCACCAGTCCTTGATGTTGACTAGGGTGTAGTAAAGCGGCGTACCATCGTCGCGCTCGAAGCTGTTGCGTTCGCGCAAGTGTCGGGCGGCGGCAAAAACGTCTTGGCTAATGATGTGTTCCAGCAGTCGCGAAAATTCGGCGCCGGTCAGATGTACCCGGTTAAGCGCCTCAAACTTTTCACGGAAGTTCTTTTCCAGCGTTTCTCGATCACGAATATCTTCGCGGTAGATGTATTTGAGATCGGTCAGCTTGGCGATAAGATCGCGTTCGATTTGGCTTTCTGTTGTTGTCATCGGGACGATTCAGATTTTCAATGCGCCAATTCTACAGGCTTTGACTGTTTATTTTTAGCAAAATTGTGTAATCCCAAAACGCCGAAAATTCTGTCAAGTCATTTTTGGCAAACCAATCAATCCTAAAAAGCAAGGCAGCACCGTCTTTTTCGGGTTTGCAAAAAAGACTGCCGATTTATTTCAAAGGTCTACCATGAAAAAAGGCTTGCCAGTTTATCACTTGCAAGCCTTTGAATTGTTGGAGCTGGCGAGAGGATTCGAACCACCGACCGGCTGATTACAAATTTGAAGGTCTGCCCTTATCCGCTATTTTATGCTGATTAATGTTTCTTAATTATCATATATAAGTCAGTTGTTTATGGCTATACTATCATTAACGGGGTAACGCGATATTTAACGAAATTAGACCTAAAAAGTTACCCCAGCGTTACCCCAGTTACCCCGGAGCAAGCCATGAGCAACAAGATCAATTTCACCAAGACCAGCATTGAAACTCTGCCATTGCCGGACGCTGGCAAGCGGGCCGACCATTGGGACATCAAGACCACCGGCCTAGCCTTGCGGGTGACATCAAGCGGGGTGAAAACTTTTTGCGTGTTGCGCAAGGTGGGCGGGGTGTTGGAGCGTGTGACGCTCGGAAGATACCCGGACATGACAGTTGAGATGGCCCGAAAGGAGGCGGCGCGAATCAATGCCCTGATAGCGCAGGGCATCAATCCAAATTCAGACGCAAGGGCGCTCAAGACCGAAACCACCTTGCAGGAACTCTTTGACGACTTCTTGAAGAACCGGCGCAACCGGCGCGGGGCTTATTTATCGGAAAAGACCAAGCGCAGCTATCGCTATGACTTTGGCCTGTACCTAGCCAAGTGGGGCAATCGGCAGTTGTCAAAATTCAAAGATACCGACTTTGGCAAGTTGCACACCGAGATAGGGAAGGAACACCCGACCACGGCAAACCGGGTTATTGCGATGGCTTCCAGTCTGTTTGGGTATGCAGCGGAGCGGAAGCTGTTCAGGGGCGAGAACCCGGCGCAGGGTATCAAGAAATTCCCCGAAAACAAGCGGGAAAGGTTCATTCAGGCCGACGAATTGCCGTCATTCTTCAAGGCGGTTACAGAGGAACCCAACGAAACGATACGGGATTACATTTTGATAAGCCTGTTGACTGGCGCTAGGCGCTCCAATGTCCAAGAAATGCAGTGGGTGCAGCTTCACTTAGACCGTGCCGAGTGGCGCATCCCCACCACCAAGAACGGCACACCGCAAACCGTGACCCTATCCCCCGAAGCCGTCGAAATCTTACGTGCAAGGCAGGGCTGTAACGAGACATGGGTGTTCCCCGGAACCGGCGCAACCGGGCATCTGGTTGAACCCAAGAAGGCATGGAAACGGGTACTTGAACGGGCTGGGCTGGACAATCTAAGGCTCCACGATTTACGGCGCACGTTGGGAAGCTGGCAAGCCAAGACCGGCGCAATCCTTGCCATCGTGGGCAAATCGCTCAATCACAAATCAGTCAACACGACCGCCATTTATGCAAGGCTAGACCTTGACCCCGTGCGCGAATCGGTTTAACGGGCGACCGGCGCAATGCTGGCGGCAGCGGGTTTGAAGCCGTCCGCCGAGATCGTACCCTTAAAGAAACAGGCTAGAGGCTGAAAATATGGCAAGCGTGGCAGAAGGGAATAGGCGCTTGCCCTTGGGTTACCAATCGAATCTATTTGAATCTCGACCGGCGTAGGTTAACGCCGGAAACCGTTATAATTGAAATTGCCAAGCCTAGGGTAGCTCCCGAAACGCCGGAACCTTTCACCGGCTGGCTTGGCATCCCCATGAAAGGCTGACCCTTGAAAGGTGGGCGAATGACCAAGCGTTTTTTGCTGTGCAAGACACGGTATGAACAGTTTAAACAGGGATTGGAAGACCGGGCTAATGCCCTAGCGGGGGAAGAAAGAACATTACTGGACACAGCAAGCCAAGATGCTAGGTAGGGACATTGACGCGGCATTGGGCGAGAAGGAAATTGCGGACTTTGCCGTGCCTAGTGTTTTTAAGTCCCAGATGCATGATCTTAGGTATCTCAATTACGCTAACGGTACACTCATCCAAAAAACCATCATAGAAAATATCCTTGCCGAGTGGGAGGAGTTTGTCAAAGAAAAGGCCATACCTTTTTGCGAGGCCGTTACCCTACTATCCGGCAAACTCAACACCCCAAAAGAAACCATTGAGCATGAACTGGCTGGATGGGCAAGCGACGGCGATTTAAAGGCTTATGCAAGCAGGACGCTTGCCGAAAGCAAAGAGTTCAATGCGACCTACATAGACAAGTATGGCGAATACCTTGAGAAGTCAAAAGGTATCGGCTTTGAGTATCTGCCCTTGATGCAGGGGCTTTATTTCAGGCAGTCCGACCTTGAAACCTTCCAACCGAAAGACCGCTATATCACCGGGGCTGACTTAATCAAGCGATGGATTGGGCGGCTTGGCTCCAAAGAAGGGGTTATCAACAAATTGGAAAGCGAAACAGGGATAACTCCGACATGGCAGACCGTTTTCCAATACTTGCTTGATGGACGGGATACATGCGGCTGGATTGATAATGCTCAGATAGATCGAAGAAAGGGAATAATACCCTTGATTAACTCAAAAAGTACGTTAGATAAAGAAAAAGTCAGGGACGCTCTCATAAAATCAATTTTTGCCGACTGAAACCAACAACCGGGAAAATTCAGGGAAGTTAGGGAAATTCGGGAAAATCTCAGATAATCCGTTTTGCTCAAGTCAAACTCTTCGCCATCTTGAATAACCTCTTAAAGGTTTGAATAATGGTGACTCTAGCAACACAAACCCAACCTACCCCCCGCCGCAAGCGAATTACCCCGCCCAAGCCAACCCGCGCCGCTCTTTTGGCGGAATACAACCAACTACCTGAAAACGCTCGAATCAATGAGCAGATGCTTGCCGCCGTGCTGCTTTGCAGTCTGGCAAAGCTCCAACGAGACCGATGGAGTGGCGGCGGCATTCCGTTCATTCGTGAAGGCGGCACATCGAAAGCCGACCGGAACGGGAGGGTGCAGATTTTCGGGGGAAAAGTGTTCTACCTCAAAAAAGACGTGGAGGCGCACCTAGCCAGCAAACTGACCCTATCCAGCACTAGCGCAATGGCTCAGAGATCAACATAAGGAGGTCAGATGAATTCCATGAACGCAAATACCCCCGCCGACCGCTGCAACGGCACGGCAAGGGAGAATTCAGCGAATTCAACGGGTAGCGTGTTGATCTTACCATGAACAAAGTCCATTACACCGTTTTTCAATCATCGGAGCCGCTGTCCAAACGCTATGTTTTGGGGGGAGACGGAACCATCGTGAAAACCCCCGCTGCCCAAATGACCACCGGCAGGGCGCGGCGGCATCTTGTTGATTTTGCCAAGTTTGACGAATGCTTAGACAAAGCTGGGCCGAATGTGGCGTTTTGCTATGGACTGCATGACTTCACAAACTACGGGGAGATCGTCAAAATCAGCACGGCAAGCAAGGCGAACCCGGCAAAGAAGATTCTAGCGCGAACCCGTGAGTTTTTCGACTATCGGGTTGAACCCGGCATCCTGATGATCGACCACGACCCGCACCCGGGCGGGCCGATGCTAACACCGGGCGAGTTGCGAACGCTATTAGCCCAAATTTACCCGCCGTTTACCCATGCCGCGTGTTGGATACGCGGTAGCTTGTCAGCAGGAGTCCACAAGAAGGGAGAATCAGCCAAACCGGGGCGCGGCTTCCACCTATACTTTGCGGTTGCCAATGCAAGCGATATTCCGCGCTTTGGGAAAGCCTTGTTCAATCGCTTGTGGCTGTTAGGGCATGGCTTCATCGCGCTATCGGCGGCGGGGAGTTGCTTGGTACGCTCAGTGATTGACGCGGCGGTATTTGACGGTGAACGGCTGGATTTTGTCGGCAAGCCGATCATCGGCGACGGGCTGGAATTCACCGCACCGAAGCCGGATTATGCTGATGGCTCATGTTTGGATACCCAATCCTTCCCTGATTTGACCGAAGCGGAACAAGCCCAAATCAAAGCATTGATCGAACAGGCCAAGCAAGCCCGTGAAGCCGACCGCCTAGCAAAGCGAACTGAATGGGGGAAAGGCAAAGTCAAGGAGTTGATGGGGCGAGGCGTACCGGAAACACAGGCACGGGCGCAAGTCGGACAAATCGCCAAAGCTGGCGGCAGTTTCGACCTGTACGCGGATTATCCGCTTGAGTTCGCCCAACTGGGTTTTGCCACCGTCAAAGTTGTGTTGGCGAATCCTGACCATTACGAAGGCCAAGCCCTAGCCGATCCGCTGGAAGGGCCGGACTATGGGCGCACTACGGCGAAGTTCTACGCCAACACCAGAGAGGGCAAGCCTGTCATAAACTCCAATGCACACGGCGGGCAGATGTTTTTTCTTCATGCCGAAGACGAGCCACCAGTAAACAGGCACACCCCACCGCCTGATTTTCCGCTTGTGAAACAGGCTGACTGCACCAGGTTCAAGGCGTGGTTACTTGATGCCATGAACGGCAATACTGAATTGGTGGAGTTTCTACGGGCGTTTATCAAGGCTTGCCTAACCGGGCGGGCTGATTTGCAAAAACTCTTGATGCTGTTAGGGCCGGGTGGAACCGGCAAGGGAACATTCCTTCGTATTTTGATCGAGATGTTAGGCCAAGGCAATTGTACCTCCACAGATTTGCGCAGTTTGGAGACCAACCGCTTTGAGGCCGCTAAACTCTATGGGAAGCGATTGACTTCCATCACGGATGCAGGGCGGTACACTGGCTCAATCGACAGGCTGAAAGCCATTACCGGGCAAGACCAAAACCCCTACGAGGAAAAACACCAGCAACAACGTGGAACGTTCGTCTACGGCGGAATGGTAGTCATTGCCAGTAATGAACAGCCTGCCTTTAGTGATTATTCCAGTGGCCCAGTGAGGCGTATTCTCGTTGTGCGGTTTAACCGTCGGTATACGGAGGAAGAAAAGGCCAAATTCCGGCAAAACCAAGGAGAAGCGGGATTGTTGGCGGAAACCCCGGCTATCATCCAATGGGCGTTGCAGATGGACAACAAGAACTTGGAGCATCTTTTCAGTCATCCGCCAAAAGCGTCTGTGGATGCAGCGATGGAGGTCTGAGCCGATCAAAACCCTGTAGTCGAGTGGATTCAAGACAACCTGATACCAGACGCTCATGCACGAACACCATTAGGCGCAAATGACGAAAGCCGCGATCATGGCAAACTCACGTTTGCCGATGATGATTTCCACGCCCAATTTTTCCAACATGAAATCAAAACGCTCCCGACCTTCATTCTGCGCACGGGAAAGCACGACCATGAGCGTTTCCACTTTGCCGACGGCACTTATTAAACCAACAGCTTGCGCATTCAAAATATGGTTGAAATACATCGGACCATCCGGTTCGTTCAAGAGAATAGCAACCAGTGCGGCTAGTATCGACGACTAAATCAACAGGGTAGGCCATGTTCGTCATAACCAATTATTTCATCGGCTGTCCGCTCGTCGGCGGGTAGCCGATTCCAGAATTCCTGCATTTCCGCTGCAAACTCCTCCCAAGTTGGCTTGGGCGCTTTAGGAGGTTCGCAAGGTAAGGCATCTTTTAACACGAGAATAGCTTCCTGTGAGGTGGAACGATGATGCTCTGCGGCAGTTTTCTTGAGACGCTGATAGATGTCGTCGGGAATATTGCGTAATAGCAAGGTAGCCATCTGGAACCTCGTAAATAGTTAGATGCTAGAGGATTATAAGCAAATCATCAACCCGCCATCCTTTCCCTCATAATTACCCAAGACCATGCAAGGCTTGCGGGCTAGTGATGCCCTCGTGGTGAGGGCGTACAGTGACACGCACTTCTACATCCTGATCGAGGCGGTCAAGAATCATCATCAACCGGTCAATGGTGAAGCGGTCAAGTTTGGTTTTGCGAATGCGCGAAAAGTCGGCGGCGGCGATGCCGGTCAGTTCTTCGGCTTTACGCACGGTCAGCCCACGGTCATCTAGCACACCGATGACCTTTGCCGCCAACAATGCTTTCAGTTGTTCAATCGCCGCATTGGGGTGGCCGAAATCGGCAAAGACATTGCCACTACCACGGACAAGTTCAAAAGGTTCGTCGTTCATCGCAGCATCTCCTTCAATCGTTTTAGACGCTCATGCACAAGGTCAATTTCCTGTTTCGGTGTTTTAATGCCTTGCTTCGATTTTTTCTGGAAGGCATGGATTACCCACAAGTCATCCCCGATTTGGACGGCATAAACGACACGGAAAGCATCCCCTCGATGACGCAGGATAATTTCCATCACCCCGCTATCGAAGCCCTTTAACAGTTTCACATTGTCGTCCATGCGACCTTCCGCCGCGACAGTGAGAGCGCGAAAGGCATCTTTCTTCACCGTTGCAGGGAAGTCATCAAAATCTTTCCGTGCAGCCTTGATCCAAGAAATCGGTCGTGTGATTGCTTTCAAGTGCCCACCTTGCCATTACAATTTAGTCATATTTGACAACATCGCACAAGCGAAAGCCATCCTTTTATCTGGATTTTTTAAACCAAGCCCCGAACATCAATCTTGCCGGTCACGGCATAGGAAATCAGCGAGGCGCGGTATTCGGAAAGGAGTTCCAGTTCGCGTTGATATTTGGAGATTAGGGTGTCGAGTTTGGAGGTTTCTTGATCTACGTAGATTACTATATCTTCTTGCTCGCAAACTGATGGACGCACGATTGGAGCATTTTTAATTGGAAACTGGTTTAATAATTTTGCCCCGTAGATATTAGTCTGAGCATTCTCAACAATATAAACTGGAAATGAATAGAACATAAATCTAGGTATATATCCACTTTGGGGAGGAAAGCTGGCAATTGCCTCATTTGTAAACATATCAATTCCAGCAAAGGCTACTTGTCCAATCGAGAGCTTGAAGCTAAAAAGTAAACTTCCCTTTTTTGTCATTTGTATCCGTGAACCAACAACACCTGTTGCACTAATCATTTTTTCCGTTTCATTAATGATTTCACTATCAATATCTCCAATTGTACACCAAGGAAATTCGCCATTATAGAGATGATCCTGTCCTGTCGGTGGTGTCCAACCCACTGTAAAGCTGACAAAATGTTTTAAATCGCCTGTTTCCCAACCTTCCGGTACATCCCCCAACCAATCCACCCCGGAAGGTTTCAGTTTGGCTTGTGGGTCAATGCCTTCGGTGACGGCATGATGAATAACGGCGGTAAGCTGTTCCTGCAAGGTTTCGATTTGCTTGCGCAGCACGACTTCAAAGCGGGTGCCAACGCCTTCGCGGAACAGGGTTTCAGTCAGACTCAAAATTTGCTGCTGCGCGGTGAGATTGGCGCGGGTGATGATCTGTTGGTTTTGCAGATTGCGATATTCGATGTAACTCCGCGCCACCTCGGCGGTCAGTGTCACTAAAGCGAAGCGGTATTGCTCGTCCGCCGCGTCCAAATCGGCTGAAGCGGCCTCCAAACGGCGTCGCTGACGGCCAAACAAATCAATTTCCCACAATGTGTCGAAACCCAGTTGGAAGAAATTGAAGCGAGTTCCAGGCACAAGCCCCGGCAGGGGGTTTTCGTAGCGGGCGGCCCCTATGCCTAAATTAACCTTGGGGAACAGTTCAGCGCGGGTTCCACTACGTTCGGCACGGGCTTGGTCTATGCGCGTCAGGGCTATTTTCAAATCCAGATTGCCCGCCAAAGCCTGTTTCATCAAACGATCCAAACCGGTGTAGCCGAAGCTTTTCCACCAGTCTTTCAGTGTTTGAGGATCGACGGCTTTAAGTCCGGCGCTGGCATCCTGCCCGGCTTGCCAGTGAGCGGGAACGGCGGGGGGGGTTTCCCGATAGTTCGGCCCCAGCATACAGCCGCCGGCCATGTTGCTCAGGATGAATAGCCAAACCCATGGCGCTTTCATCCGGGCTATTGATTGCATAAAGAATGGCGGGGGAAATCTAGCACCCCTTTCTCGTCCTGCCTTTGCCACCCCTTGAGGCACAGCGCTCGAAAACCGGGATATGCCGGTCGCACGAAGCCGACTGGAGATTCTCCAAAACGTGACGAATGTCGGATTCCGAAGTCCCTGCAAGCAACCGGTCGTACATGACCCTATTGGTCTTCTCGTCCTCGACCGCATTCCGGCAAGCCTCCTCAAGCGTATCTGGGACCGTAACGCGCTCTGGCCAACGGTCGTCCGGCGGGGTAATGCGATACTTTCCGAACAGGGCGAGGAGTGCGCCGACATGCCGCTCCTCCGCCTCGACGATATTGACGAACGGGCGCACGACACCGAATTTTTCAATGACTTTACGGTAGGTTGAGCGCGATTTGTATTCATCCTCCAACGCTTCAGTCAACCGTTGCTCTACATTCTAAATCAAGGTCAATCTCCGATTATTTTGATGGATATGCCTTTATTACGGCGGTCTCGCGACCGGAGCGCTAGGGGAAGATATGCGATTCGACACTTTGGAACTCCGCCTCGGGATGATGTTTTTTGATGTCCGTTTCAATTGCCTCCACACGATCCCGGTCGACATCGATCATCACAAGGAACTCGCCCCTCTCCATAGCCTCCTGAAATTGTTCGATCCGCCGACTGCCGATGCTGCTGCCGACCATGCTCGACATCAGGCCGCCGACGCCGGCGCCGGCGAACGAAATTGCGATAACCGCCCCGCCACCCAAAACCAGGCCAGTCGGCAAAATCAGGGCCACTAATCCGCACACCAGCCCCGTCGTGGCACCCAACGCGATTCCCTGTTCCAATGCGGGAAGAAAATCGGATTTTTGCAGAAAGGAGGCTTCCGGCAAGTCTTCCAGAAAAGTGCCGCGCTTGCCAAGAACATGAATATGGCGCTCGTCGACTCTCGCCAAGAGCAGGTCGTTCACGATTTGCTGGGTGCTGCCGATGGTCGGGGCTAGGAAATAGATACGTCTCATGATGCTTACTCCGGGTGAATGGTGTGGCGCGAAAATCCATTGATCGTCGTTAAGAGTCCAATGGCTGGTGTGTTGCCGGGCATGACAAGGAGATGCGCAGGGGCGTGGCATGGCTGGTTGTCATGATGATGTGCTTTCCATCACGGCGGTGTACTCTCCACGGCGCGCGGCCCGGTTGCATCGGGTTCGATGCTCAAGTGCTTGCTGCGCATCCAGAATGCTGGCTTCGACACCTCCCCGACGTTCCAATGCCGGAAACGGTCCAGATCGTTGAGCCATGACCACATCGGGCGCGACATTCTGATCGTTGCTCGCCCACTGCCAAATGCCGATACCTTCGGTGCAATGGGTGACGGCGGCATCCATCGTCAACCACTGTGGTGCCGGAAGTTTATCGGCAATCACGACGTTGACGCAGTGGCGGCTGCGCAGGAATTGAAGAGTCCGTGCCGGCCGGTCAGAAGGCAACCATCGAGCCAACCCTCGCATTGGTGCTCGCCAAGCATTTCCGTCACCCGTCCGGTGTGTGCGAGAAATTCGTCATTTGGCTTATCCCTCCACCGGAACCAGAATTTCGTTCCGGCGCAAAAACCAGAGCGTGAAAGGCGAGTTGTAGCGCGCCCAGACGGGTTCGCCCGCAACGGCCAGCCCCTTCGCCTGAATCCATGCATTCAGTTCGTTCTTGTATCGAAGATAGCCTTTTTCATCCCAGAAGCCGGAGTAACGCACCGCAGCCATCCGCCGTGCGGGAACCTGACGCAATACGACTTTCAGATCCTCCGGGTCGGGCAGGGTCTCCAAGCCCTGTGAGGCCGGCATCGTGAAACTGACGGCCCAATTTCCCTGCGCAGGCCGCTGCCCGACAGGGGCCGTCATCGCCAGTTTGACGCGCGAACGGTTATCGCCGGAAATATAGCGAAAGAGTTTTTGGAATGCCTCCTTTCCGGCCTGTTCGAGTCCACCTTGCACGAGGGTTTCGGCGATGACGTGGGCTGCGTAATCGCGAATCTCAAACTTTCCGTCTTGCTCCAGCACAAAATAGCTCGCTTCCTCTATCGCCATGGCAAGCCCCCTACAGCCCGTGTTTCAGGGTTGAAACTTTATCAGGGTCGGAAATGACGACTTCCACCCGTCGGTTTTCTTGTCGGCCTGAGTCGGTTTTATTCGAGGCTACGGGATTCCTCAGGCCGAAACCTTGTGTAGTCATTCGTTCGGACTGAACCCCGTTTTCCCGTAAAAAAGATTCCACTGCTTGGGCGCGGAATTTCGAGAGTTCAAGATTATAGGCTGCGGTTCCGGTGCTATCGGTATGCCCTTCTATGGCAATCGTCCGCTCGGGATAATCTTTTAAGAAAGTCGCCAGCGGATAAAGGTTTTGTTGAGCATCCGCTTTTAGGCTGGATTTGTTGTAGTCAAACCATACATCGCCCAAGATAATCACATAGCCACGCTCGGTTTTTTTAGCCTTGAGCGCCGCCAGTTCATCCTCCAAGCTTTTCACCCGGATTCCTTCTTGGGCTTTGAACTGCTGTTTGGACGAATTTTCAGCGATCTTCGTGGTAGCCTCTGCACGGGCGAGGTCGACCCGCCGGTGGGCTACATAGGCCAAGTGGGTAATTTCCGCTTGGTCTTTGGTTCTGGACGCAAGTGCCAGGGACTGCTCGGCTTCATGCATCGCCACCGGTGCGTTATTCGCGACTAGCGGGTCCATTTTGGCTTGGTTGTAGAACTCTCGTGCCTCTAATAAGGCGGTATTGGGATTGCTTGCACAAGCCGCGCACAAGGCAGCGATTGCGAGTAACCCTAGTTTAGCCGTCAGGGGAATGCGTTGATTGCTGGGTGCCATGATATTTTGCTCCATTACTGAAAAAAGATTACTGACCCGTCGCTTTTTGCTCTAAGTCGTGATGAAGGTTCTTTATGGTTTTCCGAACCTCCCGATTACTGTCACCAGCGCTTAAAGCTTTGGACCGGGCTTCCGCGACCCGCGCATCCGCCCGTGCTTCCTCCGCCAGCCTCCTGGCATGCACATAGTCCTCTTTATTCATATCCACCTTGGCGAGTTCCAGTTTTTCCCGCGCCAGCCGCAAATCCAGAGGTGCCAGTTCTGCGGCCTTCGCATCCAGTGCGCGATTGACCGCCATGTCTGCCGTGGATAGTGCGTCAATGGGGGGCGTTTCGCCACTACAACCCATAATCACCAATGGCAAGCCACATAGCAGAGGTAATATCAAGCGTCTATTTCTGTTCATCGTTGTCCCTTGAAATGGAGTGAGTAAGAATGCCCGTTGCGGGTATTTCGGTGAGTTCCCGTCACTGGGGGGTATAATGAGGGTATCTGAAAAACCTGACGCCGTCGGTTCGGTTGCGCACGGAGGGTAAAATTGATTCGCATCGAACCCCACGCGCTACGCAACGAAGTTAGCATTGATGATCTTTCCAAGCCATTGCAGACAACCAATCCCAAGACCAACAACCTTAGCGGAAAACTTATACATGAAGCTTGCATTGATACGACCGACTCCGACGAGCGGCATCAATCTTCCTGGCATTGGCCTTCAGGCAAATCAGTAAGATCGTCCATGGCCTGAAAATATCCGCAAAGTTGGTGCGGCGGTGTTGAATAGCCCGTCATGCGGCAACCGCCTAGGGCTTGTCTTGCGAGTGCGTATCTGCCACCTTCAAGGCTTCAATGTCAGCCCTTAACCGGGAGACATAGGCTGCCGTCACCTATCTGCTCTTTCCCAAGCTCCACCCCGCGCTCGTTCCCAAGCTTGTTACGGTTAAACCGCATCATGCGAGGCAAGGATGGCACCTTTGTATTGGACTTTGTGAACGAGCCTAAAGACATATACGAGGCTTTCAAGCCCTACTATGAAGCCACGCCTATGGGCGATTCCTGCTGGCTAAGTTGCCGGCAACACCAGACAGCCGCAAAGTCAAAGTGGACGATGATGTCGAACTGAAATACTACCGGCTGCAAAAAATTAGCGAAGGCTCGATTGATTTGAAAGCGGGGGAGCCGGAACCGCTGTACGGCCCTGATGATGTCGGCACGGGCAAGCCTGACGAGGTGGTTAAACTCTCAACGCTGGTCAGCAAGCTCAATGAACGCTTCGGGACTGAGTTTACCCCGGCAGACCAGTTGTTTTTCGAGCAGATAAGGGAAACCGCCGTAGCCAATGAAATGATCCGCCAAGGCCAATACGCTGGAAAATTTCAAGCAAGATGAATCCAATCATCTCAAATCGCACCGGCTCAAAAACACTGTTCCCCAAAAAGATGTAACTTCCAGCAGCTAGAAGACCGCTATTGTGGCGCTATTGTTATCGGCAAAGTAGGCAAGAAAAGCATACCCCTTTTCTCCAAAGGTTTACCATAGGTCTACCATGAAAAAAGGCTTGCCAGTTTATCACTTGCAAGCCTTTGAATTGTTGGAGCTGGCGACCGGATTCGAACTGGTGACCGGCTGATTACAAATCAGCTGCTCTACCGACTGAGCTACGCCAGCTTAGGTGAATTGCGTTTTAGGATAGGCCACTCAAAAGAGGCTTTGCCTTGCACCTGAAAAATAGAAGATAATTGTAGCAGATTTTTAATCATTTTAAACAAGGCTGGACTGGATTTAATTCGGACTGCGCTGTTTAAGGGGATGGTTGCTCATCCATGGGTTCCATCTGTTCCATGGGTTCCATTGATCCATCATGCATCATGCCTTGATGCATTGCCCCTGAATCAACCCACGGGTTTAACCAAGGGAAAGCCGCCAATAAGGCAAGCAGGATCAGAGTGATGCCGGCCACCTGCCTAAATTTTTTCATGCTGGACAAACGAACCATCAAGCTGGTCATGATGCCTACGCCGACGACGGCCGGCAATGTGCCAACACCGAAAGCCAGCATCGTCAAAGCGCCACGATATTCATTGCCCGCCGTGGTGGCCAGCCCGACTGCGGCGTAGACCAAGCCGCATGGCAACCATCCCCAGATCATGCCAAACACGAAAGCATGGAAAAGGGTTTGCACGGGTATCAACCGCCTTCCATAGGGTTCTATGGCCTTCCAGAGCAATACCCCGCTTTTTTCAATATAGGCAAATCGGGGGAACCACCCGGCTATGTGCAAACCGGCCCCCGCCATGATTAACGCCGAGACGATTTGCAAAATGCGGTGACCCACGCCTTCGCCCAAAGGCAGCATCAACACGTTGTGGATCAAGCCCGCCAAATAGCCGGCAATGGTGTAACTGGTAATCCGCCCAAAGTTGTAACTGAAGACGAACGGGACTAGCAGGGCTTTGTTTTCGCGTATTTCCCTGCGTAGGCTTAAGGTGAGCGTGCCAATGATCGAGCCGCACATGCCTAGGCAATGCAAAGCACTGAACAACCCCATCAAGAGGGCCACCAGGTAGGATGTGCTAAAACCGCTGTCTAAATTATGCATAAGGATGCAAACAATAGCATAAGACGCACTCAAAAAAACAGACCAAATTACTTAGCCGAACAAACAAAATCAAATTTTGCTGCACGGGGCTGGTTTCCTATTCAATTGGCGAATGCCTCTGCAATCTGGTTTTGCACCCTGAGAGCGGCTTCTTTGCGGTTGGCAGCATCGCGGATGGGTCGACCGACCACGATGTAGTCGGCCCCATTGCGAAACGCCTGGTCGACGGTGACTACTCTTTTTTGGTCGTCATCTTGCCTGTTTTCCACGGGCCGAATTCCAGGCGAAATGACTAAAAGTTTATTGTCTATCTCTCGCCTCAGCATCGGCACTTCCAAGCCTGAGGAGATGACTCCGTCGCAGCCCAAGCTTAGCGCGCGTCTGGCACGGGAAACGACTAGCTTTTCCACATCGCAGTCAAAACCTAGGTCGTCAAGATCCCCTCGATCCAAGCTGGTCAACACCGTCACTGCCAGAATTTTCACCGAGCCTTTTTCGCGGGCGGCGGCCTGCATGATGGCATCATTGCCATGCACCGTGGTGAATTCCACCCCCCTGCCGCGCAAAGCCCGCACTGCCCGGCCCACAGTTTCGGGGACATCGAAGAATTTCAAATCGACAAAAACCTTTTTACCCTGCTGATTAAGCCAATCGATCAGTTCAAAATACCCGCCCGACATGAATAGCTCCAAGCCAATCTTATAAAAACAGACACTTTCGCCTAATTCACTCACCAAGGCTTTGGCCTCTTCGATGCCCGGAACGTCTAAGGCCATGATCAAGCGTTCGTGCGTAGGTATGGGCTTGGAAGACAGGAAATTGTTCATTATTGGCTCCTTAATCATTGGATAGCCCCGTGATTGTAGCTGCCCTTGTTACAATGGGGCTTACAGACAGATTGTGGGGATAGTTGATGGCTTCGCTTATTGCGCAAATGGGTTTGCCGATTCTGTGCGGGATCGCTTGGGGTATTATAAAACCTAGTGGGTTGGATGCCGAACTCACCCGGCGCGTGCTCACTACAGTGGTGTTTAATTTGTTATTACCCGCCTTGGTGCTTTCTGTGCTTTGGCGTTCGGATATTGGCATGGAATCGCTTAAGATTTCTCTGTATGGTGTTGGGATTGTCATTTTCGGCATGACTTTGCTTTGGGTAGTCACCAAACCTTTTCAAATTGATAAGCGACGTTTAGGGGCAGCCCTACTTGGGGCAGCCTTCCCCAACGTCACTTATCTGGGGCTACCCGTCCTGGAACAAGCTTTCGGGCCTTGGGTTCGCTCTCTTGTCATCCAAATTGATTTGTTTGCGACCATGCCCATGGTGCTCGTCATGAGCGCAATCATAGGCCGACATTACGGTAGCCCAACAGAACATGGCGGCAACTCCACTTTCCGCCTGATAGCGACAAACCCACCCCTGTTGTCGGCAGTGATGGCAGTGCTGCTGAATGTATTTGGCGTTCCTTTGTCTGCGTGGCTAGGGGCCATGCTGGACAAATTGGCGGCGGCGGTCATTCCCTTGATGCTTCTATCATTAGGGATGGGGCTGAATTGGAGCGCCTTGTGCTGGCGCAATGCCACCCTGTCCTGCTTGGTTTTGTTGTGCCGGTTAATCATCGTTCCCTTGGTCGGTATGTACCTGGCTCAAGGCTTAGGTTTCTCCGGCGACAAACTCACCGCTTTGGTCATGGAAGCCGGTATGCCCTGCATGATGATAGGCGTTGTTTTTTGTGACCGCTACAAACTAGACACGGCTTTTTATTCCATGATCGTGGTCCTAAGCACCATTCTTGGCATGATCAGCGTAGCTACTTGGCAGGGCTTGCTTTCCTAAAGCTTGCCCTGCCCTGTCTGACCGACCCGGTTGGCTTTCACTGGCAACCAATGCGTCCAAGACCCGATTAATCCAAAATCAATCCTTGCAGGTAGGCTTTAAATTCATCCCTCAACTCCTCATGTTTCAAACCCTGCTCGACAGTGGCAATCAAATAGCCCAACTTGGACCCACAGTCATAGCGCTTGCCATGAAACTCATAAGAAAGTACCGCTTGCTCCTTCAGCAACATGGCGATGGCATCAGTCAGTTGGATTTCCCCACCTGCGCCACGGGCAACCTGATCCAGTTTGTCAAAGATGGCTGGGGTTAATATGTACCGGCCAACCACTGCCAAATTAGATGGGGCCTTGTCAGGTTTCGGTTTCTCGACAATTTCCTCAACCCGGCCAACGCTGTTGCCTATGGAGTTGGAACGGACAATACCATAGCTTTCTGTTTCTGAAGGGTCTATCCGCTCGACGCCAAGCACCGAGCATTGCCATTCATTGTAGACTTGCACCATTTGATTGAGACAACCTTTGGCATCGTCATCAATCAGGTCATCAGCCAAAATGACGGCAAAAGGTTCATCACCTATCACCGCTTTGGCGCGACCGACGGCATGACCTAACCCCAAGGCTTCTGCTTGCCTGATGTGCACGCACGTGACGTGGGGAGGCACTATATTTTGGACAATCTTCAAGGTTTCCGTCTTGCCACGCAATTCCAGTTCATTTTCAAGCTCGTAAGCCTTGTCGAAATGGTCGGAAATCGCTCGCTTGCTACGACCCGTAATGAAAACAAGAACCTCAATTCCTGCAGCCAAAGCTTCTTCCACTGCATATTGGATCAGAGGTTTGTCCACCACGGGCAACATTTCCTTGGGGTTGGCCTTGGTTGCGGGGAGAAAACGGGTGCCCATGCCGGCCACCGGAAATACTGCTTTCTTGATGGCTTTTTTCATTGATATGCTCCTATTGTTTTAGTTCACAAACCGTTAGATGTTAGGCGAAATATCATATCCTTTTTGACACTGCCTGTATTGTTCAAATGCAAGAATTTTGCGGAAAAATGTACTTTAGGATTGAGATGCCTTGCTTTGGTAAGTAATCCCTAGTAAATTCAATCAGGGAAAATCCTGCATCTGGATCGGTTTAGTGGCCAGGCCATCGTGATTGTGGCTGCAAACAAAAACCCCGCTTTCCTTGCAGAAAGCGGGGTTAAAGTCTCGGTCGGGGATGGGAAATTAAGCGGCGAAATTTTTGGCGGCGAAATCCCAATTGACTAAGTTCCAGAACGCCTCGACATATTTCGGGCGCAGGTTACGGTAGTCAACATAGTAAGCATGTTCCCAAACATCAATTGTCAGCAGTGGGGTTTGGCCGGTTGTCAGCGGTGTGGCGGCATTGCTAGTGCTTACCAAGGCGAGGCTGCCGTCGGCATTTTTGACCAACCATGCCCAGCCGGAACCGAACGTGGTGATTGCCGTCTTGGAGAATTCTTCTTTGAATTTCTCAAATGAGCCGAAAGCCTTGACAATCGCTTCGGCCAGCGCACCAGTGGGTTCGCCACCACCTGCAGGGGACAGGCTATGCCAATAAAATGTGTGGTTCCATACTTGGGCTGCGTTATTGAAAATGCCCCCTGATGACTTTTTCACGATCTCTTCCAAGGAAAGGTTTTCAAATTCGGTGCCGGGAATGAGATTGTTTAGATTCGTCACGTAGGTCTGGTGGTGCTTGCCGTAATGGAACTCAAGCGTTTCGGCGCTGATGTGGGGTTCCAAGGCATTTTTGTCGTAAGGTAATGGGGGTAGTTGATGTGTCATTGCGGTCTCCTGAAAAAGTGTCAAAAAAAGGTGAAGCTTTCATTTGGCATGGGCGCCATAGCGTATAACCAAGCGAAAAACTATGAATTTTTAGTCTATCACTGCCAGCCTACAAGTGGAAGCCCAGTGCAAGCAGTCAGATAAAAATTTCAATATACTTGTAATTCATGGCGTGTTGCGTATCCTTTTACAATTTTGCACAGTGATAAAGTTGCCCAGCCTAGGCTGGATGCCTTACGAAAACACCAGTGGTTGGTGTTTAATTGTTAGATAGACAGACCTTAGGGCAC
>CAIYXP010000191.1 GCA_903930145.1 uncultured Methylococcaceae bacterium | reverse complement strand
TTGCCAAACAAATGGGCATCGGACGGTCAACGGTGTACAAGTTGCTGGGTGAATCTGGCAAGTGATTACAGCCAGAATTGGCGGTTTTCCATTGATGTTGGCTTAGCGTACGTTTCTGTACCGTTGGACTTCAAACCCCGTGGCGATGGAAATGAGCTTGAAGCACTGGCGGCTGGTGATGTCCCCGGAGGGCGGGACCGGAACCGGGTGAAGACGGTCGAGGCGGGGCACAGTCCGGGTCAATGGCGACATTGAGCTTGAGCGTTCCCGTACCCGTGCATAGGCCATTTGACTGTCCGGCGTTTATATTCAAAAGTGCCATTATTGTTTTCGCAGAGTTTGCGAGTTTAGCGCATTGACCGGCTGCTTCGGGATGTTTTCTGTCTGACATGGCTTATTCTCCTGATTAATTTGTTTCCAAGGATTGCAGTCTTGCATGGGTTTGCGATTATGCAACGCCTGTGAAACCCCTAAGCCGCGATGTCCATGGCATTATATCCATGCATGTCGTGGATTTGTTCTCAAGGCAGGTCGTCGGCTGGGCCATGGCCGGCCACACGGGGGCGTCGCCGTGCGCGCACGGTCGGCCAGACGGCATTAGGGGAAACATCGTCCTCCATGAGATACCGGTTTATGGCATCATGCGAGAAAATCGGTTGGTGCTCGGCCATATAGGTTTGAGTGTAGTTGATGAATGTCGAAAGGATGAATTGAAAATAGTCCCGACGTGTTGGTTTTAAACCGGAGTATGTTCTTTGGATCATGGTCAGCTATTATACTCCATTAAGCCGAGTATTTATATACCTGAAAATATATATTTTGCGTAAATCCTATATTAAAAAAACTTGGCCGTCGGTCTGCGCCCTCTCTGTGTTTTGTTCATGCCCCGCTTGGGGAGTTGGGGGCTTTGAATCCACCGACCGCCCCAGTGAATTCCGCCCCGCCTTGCCCGGCTTTGTTCCTAAGCAATCCGCAGAAGGGTTCATTCTCCCGCCGGTTGTGCCGGAGGGTTCCCCTAAAACGGAAGGGGCAGGCCCGAAGATACTGATTAGTCGGATAGTGATCGAAGGCAACACGGTACTACCCGATGAAACACTGCAAGCCTTGGTGAAGCCTTATGAAAATCGTAGTGTCTCGGTGGCAGAACTGGAAGAACTGCGGCAGAAACTCACCCGCCTTTACCAAGACGAAGGCTATATCAATTCCGGGGCCACCATCCCGGAGAACGCCCTTCATAACGGTGAACTGCGGATGGTCATGGTCGAAGGCCGGCTGAGCGAAGTGCGGGTCAAGGGTCAAGGCAATCTTCGGGAAGGGTATATTAAAAACCGGCTTCTCGGCGACCCTGAGCAAGCTTTCAACCTTCACGAACTGGAAGACCGCTTTCAGGTGCTGCTCTCCGACCCTCTTATCAGCCATATGAAGGGCCGCATCTTGCCGGGCGCAGCACCCGGACAAGGCATTTTGGACGTGGAGGTCGCACGGGCAAAGCCCTATCGACTCAGTTTATTTGGCGATAACTTTCGTCCGCCTTCGGTGGGCGCCAACGCCTTCGGACTTACCGGCACTTTGTTCAGCCCGACTGGCTTCGGCGAGATTCTCGACTTCACATTCGTCACCAGTGCAGGCACTCACCGCTATACCGGCGGTCTGACCGTCCCCGTCACCGATTACGGCACCTTGGCGTTTTTCCGTTTCGACGAGGGCGATTCCACGGTAGTGGAGTCGCCCTTCCAGACACTCGACATTGTCAGTGATGTTCACAACTTGGAGGGAGGCTTCAGCCAGCTCGTCATCAACACATCCCGCCAGCGCCTCAACCTCGGTCTGATGCTGGCTGTCCGGGAGAACCAAACCAGCGTTCTGGGCGAACCGTTCTCCTTCGTGGCCGGTGTGCGAGGGGGGCGTAATCAAGCCACGGTGTGGCGGGTTTACCAGGATTATCTCCAACGCTGGGATCGTCACGCCCTCGCCGCGCGTTCCACCTTCAGTATTGGCATGAATGCCCTAGGTGCGACCCCATCCAACGGGGATTATCCCAGCAGCGAGTTCTTTGCCTGGCTGGGCCAAGTGCAGTACGCCTTCCGGGTGGCTGACGATGGCACTCAACTAGTATTGCGAAGCAATGCCCAGTTCGCCAACAGCCCCTTGCTGCCCTTGGAGAAAATCGCCGTGGGCGGGGTTTCCACCGTCCGCGGCTATCGCACCAACTACTTGGTGAGGGATAATGGGTATACCTTCAATGCCGAACTCCACTACCCTTTGTTTGCTTACGAATTTTGGGGTACGGCAGGCCGTTTGGATATCATCCCTTTCATGGATTATGGCGCGGCTTGGAACCTCAAAACCTCTTGGGAACCTTATGCCAAGACCGATACACTATGGTCCGTCGGGGTGGGTCTGCAATGGCAACACGAACCTTTTTTCACCGATTTTTATTACGGTTACACCCTCAACAAACCGGTCCGGCCCCAAGCTGCCGCCTTTGATGCCATGCAGGACAATGGCTTGTATTTCCAAGCACGGCTGAATGTATTTTGACGAGAAAGACCGCCTTACTTTCATAGGACAGCACGATGAAAAATTACCCTCATTTAATCACTTTGTTCCTGTGCATGGCATCGCTATCGCCTAATGTCCAAGGCGATGGCGGCATTGAGACCGACGGCACTGTCGGGCCTAAACAAAGCCTGAGTGGGACGGGTATTGATATTCCTCAGACGCTCGGAGCCACCGTCGGCAAGAACCTGTTCCACAGTTTCAAAACCTTCAACATCAACCAAGGCCAGACCGTCACCTTCCAGGAAAACACCCCAAACACCTTGGATAACGTGATCTCGCGGGTGACTGGCGGGACGAGTTCGGAAATCAACGGCAGCTTGGTTTCCACCCCGGGCGGACATGCCAACTTCTATCTCGTCAACCCCGCCGGGGTGATGTTCGGCAACGGGGCGAGCATCGACGTGGCGGGCGATTTCCATGTCAGCACGGCGGACGAAATCCGCTTCAAGGACGGTGCGGTGTACAGCGCCAGCAACCCCAGTTCCAGCAGCCTGACCGCCGAAGCCCCGGCGGCGTTTGGGTTTTCCGCCGCCTCGCTGGCGAACAATAGCTTGTTGACAGTGGACGGGGCCGCGCTGAGCGTGAATCCGGGCAAAACCATTGATTTGGTGGGCGGCAAAATCAATGTCGGGAACGGTGCCAGCCTGACGGCGGAAGGCGGGGAGGTTCGCCTAGTGTCCCGGCAAGGCGAAGATGAAGTAAGCCTCAAACGTAACGACGATGGCGTTTTGCCCTTACCGACCCAGAATTCATCAATTACAAATTCTGGCCCGATTACGGTGGATCATAGCTCCATTAATACCTCTGCTGAAGGCGCGGGTCGAATCGCAATGTGGGGAGGAAATATAAATATGCTGAATAACAGTCTGCTGGCTTCACAAAACACAGGAGTTTCACCGCCCGCCAAAACAAGCGGCATAGACTTGATTGCCATGAATCTCTTAATAAAAAGCTCATCAAGGGTGTCTTGCGGCACATTGGGCTTGGGTAATTCAAGTAATATTGTTATCAATGCGTCAGGTAACTTGGATATCGCGGAATTAGGCACCATAACCACAAATACTGTAGCAGCGGGTAATGCAGGTAATATACAAATCAATGCGAATAGAATCCATATTGATGGAAATGGTTTTCCCGGTAACACTGGAATATTCTCAGGCAGCTACGGAAATGCTATTGGAAATGCCGGAAAAATCATAATAACCTCTACCGATAAGCTAGAAATTAAAGATTTGGGAGTAATTTTGACCCCAACTTTTGGGATTGGTAATGGCGGTATAATAGATATAAATTCTGGGAATTTAATTATAATTGGTTCAGCCTCAACTCCGTTTGATATTAAAAGTTATTCTCCACTATATAACTCTAATTATACCGGTATAGGAAGTCCTTCATTAAGCTCTGGAAATGCTGGTAACGTCACAGTAAATACTGGAAATATAAGCATAGATGGAAAAAATAGCTTATCTGCAACAACTGGAATATCATCACAAGTATGGAAAGGTCAAAATGGAAATGCTGGAAATATTATCGTGCATTCAAGTGGAGACTTAACTATTGCCAACGGAGGGATTCTAAGTTCTGCTTGGGGTGGACTTAATGGCAAGATCATTGTGTCTGCCGATAAATCTTTGGACATGTCAGAAAATAGTATAATTATGGTTTCTAACTTGGCCACAATAAAAGACCCGGCTGCGGCTAATGTAGGTTCCTTGTCCGTATCGGCTCCGGCGATTGACCTTAAGGAAAGCGTAATCACTAGCAGTTCTAGCCTAAACACCTTCCCTATTCCAATCTTCGGCAAAATTTCTAATCTCATCAGCGGATATAGTCCAAATGCGAATGCCGCCCCGATATCCGTCTCGTTCGGGAAGTACCTCGCCATGGATCATGCCTTTGTCACCACTGTCGCTCAAGGAGGCAATGGCGGCGACATCACCATAAACGGTGGCAATACCGGCAATATCATCCTCAAAAACTCAGGTTATATTACATCGGTGCAGGGGGGTAGTGGGAATGGGGGTAATATTAATATCCGAGCTAATATGCTGTTTATGGAAACGGCCGGGATATTAGCTAACACATCGGCGCAGGGTGGCAACGGCGGGGAAATTACGATAACTACGCCAATTCTCTTGGTCACTGGCGGCCCGCCGATAATAGGCGGTAATCAGTTACTCAATTGGGTAGCCCATTTAAACGATTTTGGTTGGAATGTCATTCAGGCAGCCGCTCCCAACGGTTACAGCGGGACGTTGAACGTGGTCTCCCCGTTG
Organism: uncultured Methylococcaceae bacterium; assembly: GCA_903930145.1. GTDB lineage: Bacteria > Pseudomonadota > Gammaproteobacteria > Methylococcales > Methylococcaceae > Methylumidiphilus. Next base: position 164,507 of record CAIYXP010000191.1, on the reverse strand, counting down.
AATGTGAGCGGGGTCTTGGTCAACATGGGACAACCGTCGTTTAACCCCGGAATCATCAACCAAGACTTCTGTGAAGTCGGCACGAAAAGTTCTTCGCTAACGCGCAAGGGGCATGGTGGTCTGCCCCCAAAAGCTGAAGATCCACTATAGCTTTGAGGGCGTGAAATTCCCAAAATTGGGCTAATTTGATGGATAAAATCTCATCAAGCGCGGGCTTCCCTGCCCGCAAGACCGACCGAGAAGTCGGCTTTCCATCTTTGCCCCATCAATCCCACCGCCCATTTGTCGAAGCAGTAATTTTGTAGTCGATTATACGGGTATCTTGGTAAGATTTTTGCTGGCTACATAGATTGACGGAGCCTGGGTTTACTCCGCTAACGTAATATACCCTATTTGAGAGAAAGATTATCCGGTTGTGGGTTTATCTTTTAAGGCGCAAGGCGCACAGGCATCCAGTTTGCAGCCAAATCAATCTTACCCACCATTTATTTGTCCCATTAAATTGAAATTTGTGCATTCAAAGAAATCCACGGGAAATGTATACAAGTTGTCGCTTAGGTTGTCGCTTAGATAGCTTAAAGCTTCTCTGTTGAATTTTTGGTCATTATCTGAACCGGTAAGTTCTAATTCAGGGTGATTCAAAAAGTAATGTACGTTAGAAAAGCCAATAACTGCCTGAGCAAGATCTTCGATAAGATTTTGGTGTGCATCCTCTGCCCCTGCCTGTCCATTAATAGCGATTAACAGCTTTTCGCAAAGCTGCTCAGTTGTTAGATTTTCTTGTTTGTCATCATAAACCTCTTGTACTATTAATTCATTTTCCATTTGACTGTTGCGATGTTCTATGACCTGCTCCAAGATACTACTTTCTTGTTGTATGTCAGAAGAAGATTCTATTGTCTGCTCCAAGATACTACTTTCTTGTTTTATGTCAGCAGAGGATTCTATGACTTTTTTTTCGAATTCCAATTTAATTCGAGCATCTTCGTAGCACTGAGCCACAAATTGCGAACAAAACATCGGATGTTGATTTGGATGTTTCTTCAGTTTTTCAATTAGCATTTTAAAAAATTGAATGATATATCTCTGAGCCTCACTAGTTGGAGAAAACTTTTTGTATATCAATAAAAGCCCAATCATATACAATTCAGATTCAGCAAAAGGAATTTTTTTATCAAAATACTCTTTTGCAAATTTGATTGGAGAGTCAATGGGGGCAACTATTGGGCGAAGAACGTAGATTGTTCTGTTCTCAAAACGTTTCTTAGCAGGATTTATTTGAACCTGAGGGGGCGTTTCTTCAATGATTGTTTCATGTCCAGTGGTGTTGACGTAACACAAGGCGGCATGGCTTACTTTTGGACGAAGCGGTATATTTGTCAACAATGCAATTAGCTGTGAAGTCGCATCTTTTTCTACTGGAGAAAATAGCAAAATATCATTGGGATGAATATCACCCAGCTCCAGTTTTTTAATCTCATCTAGTTTCATTTTGTATCTCCTTTCTATGTTGAAAAAATTATAAAAGGGGTCGTCAAGAAGCCTTCCTCGTTAAACTATCATACCTATATGCAACGTCGGCTATGGGTATCTGTAAGCAATTTCTGGCATTGCGCGGCCCTATGGGTTATTCGTGATTAAAAACAACAGATATACCCGAAATTTTGAATGCAACCGAGTGTCATACAATGCGTTAGTTTTTCACCACCCACAAATAACTCTTTTCCGTCAAGTGGCCTTGCTTGTCTTCAATGCGAATGCCAATATGGAACCTCCCCGATGGCATGCGCAAGTGCCTCGCGTCCAATCGGTTTTCCGTGACATAAGGCCGCAGCCGGTCGGTCAGTGACACCACATGGTTGCCATTGCGGATTTCCATCTCGAATTTGCCCATGTCCACCTTGTCCTTTTCCGAAAATATCGCCATCAGTTTCGCTTCCGCATTGGCTTCGGTTTCGGCGATTTCCTGGCCTTCCGCATCCTGCCTCAACGGGGGGGATTCCAAGTGAATGCGTGGGCCGGGTCCGCGCACCGTCTCGCTGATGACCTTGGCGTTTTTATCCAAGCGCAGCAAAGCCGCTTCATTTTCAGTGAGTAAAGTAAGCTCCGGTGGTTCCAGTTGTTCTGCGCATGCTTCAGAACCTATCATTGCATAGAGAAATAAGCCGACGATGCTTATGTGTTTTGCCATTCTCATAACCAATCTCCCACGAGTATGAAAGCTGACCAATAAAACGGGTGGCTGAACGACGGGTCGCGCAGCCATTCCAATTGCCCCCGGCGCAAGGCTTCGGCTTTGCCGAGGCCGGACACAAGCCGATGGCGGTAAAACGCGGTCATGATGGTTTGTGCCGCCACATCATTGACCTGCCACAAGGTGCCGATCACGCTATGCGCCCGCGCCCGGATCGCCATGCCGCTAAAACCCAGTGGGGCGCGGTCATTGCCGGCGGCGGTTTGGCAGGCACTAAAACTTAACAAATCCAACGGCTGGCGGAAACGGGATTTTAATAGGCTTTCCAAGGCATCAAGATGAATATTGCCGTCATACGCCATGATATAAGTATCCTTGGATTCCCCCTCAAATTCCCCATGCGAGGCGATATGCACGATGGAATGCTTGCCCTCGATCAACTGTCGGCGAAACGGCTCGATCTTAAATGCCTCATCCAACAGCAAATCACTGTCGAATTGGCTATGCAGCCCGTTGACTTCCTTTGCCACGCCGGGCAGTGCCGCGTATTCGCCCTGCGGTTTGCTGAGTCCGGCCAATAATAGCGTGGCGGAGGACTTGTCAGCGGCATGTCCAGCCAGCACGGTCAAGGCCGGGGAAGTCGCCAGCGCATAGCGTTCGACCAAAAACTGCTTGCCGTCGTGCAAAGCCGCCATCGGCAGCAAGCGCAGAAAATCGTCCGGGACGGTCAGCAGGGTATGGATTCCGCCATCGCGCAGGGCCGGTTCTAGCGGGGCAATCAGCCAATCATGCAACTGCCTAGAGACTGGCTCGAACGGGAGCCGCCTCGTCGAGCGCAATGCCTTCGCCAGACTCAACGTGGCGGTTTTCAACTCGTCGGCGCTGACCGGCGTGGTAAACCGTTGTAACTGGCCTTTAATTTCCAGCAACAATTCCAGCCGGTCCGGCAATATCAGCGGGTACAGCACCGCCGTGCCGGTTTCCATGTCGCTCGCCTCTGCGCTCCGCAAGCCGTGGATCACACATCGGTCGCCTAAGAAATCCTCCAATTCGGCTTGCTTGCTGAGTTCAATGGTATCCCGTGCCTCACGCAAAACCGTTTGGTTTTTTTTCGTGATTTCAGAATCTTGCTGTAGCAGCAAATCGGCCAAGGCTAGATAGATTGGCCCCAACGTGTCGCGGAACGAAGACCGGCCCTCCGCATCGTAGCGAACCGGAATGTCCTGCCGCACCGCCTCGATGTGGCGCACCGTCCGCCGGTAAGCGGCCAGCGCCTCATCGGGCTTGCCAAGCCGGCGCTGCAAGCGGCCCAATTGCGCATCCAGCGGCCACAACAGCCTGTCATCCTGTCCACCTTGGGCTTCCCGCAGTGCAGTTTCGGTCAGTTGCAAAGCCTCGGCCGGCCGGTTTTGTTCTTCGTACAACTGCCCCAAGGCAGCGAGTGCCTCGCTGAGCAAGCGTTTTTCACCCTGTCGGCGTGCACCGTCCGTGGCTCGCTCCAGCGACTTAAAGCTTAATTCCAAACCCGGCTTGCCTAACGTGTGTGCCTGCTTGCCCAGGGCTAAAAACAGCCGGGTTTGCTCGGCGGAATCCGCTAAGGCCGCAATGTTATCGAATAGCGCCGCCAAAGCCTCCAAGCGCCGGTCCTCCGCCAGCAATCGGGTTTGATTCAGCTTGATCGTCAAAGCCAAGGCAGGATTGCCCGCCGCCCAACCCAAGGCCCGCCCATACCACTCGGCGGCCTTGCCCCGCCCGTCCTCACCGCCGTCGAGGTAGGCATTCGCCAACAGATTGGCGTAACGGCCCCGCTGCCCCTCAGTCAGATGCCCAGAGTTTGCCGCCTGTTCCAATAAAGCCATGGCGGCCTGCCGGTGGTCCGGCTGGTGCATTAAATAATGGGCATGGCCCATCGCCCCGGCCCAGCGGGCGGCCTGCTCCGCGTTTTCGGCCTTGCCTTGCAGGGGTTCCAAGGTGTCGATGGCCAGATGGATTTGACCGCGTTCGCGGTAGGCTTCCCCCTCGTGCAAAGTGTCCTCAAAGACATCCGCCCATGCGGAGGCGGATGCCAGCAACAGCAACATCGGCAAAAGACTAGGCAAAAAGCTCGGCATCGGGAATCAATCCTTATGCGATTAATAGTGATGCGGGAGTGCAAGGCTTGCCTAGCGAGGGTGTTACAGGCAAGGCGAGCCTTGCACTCTACTGTGCATTCAGCAAGGTCTCAATGAACGCCATGGTTTTCCTCTCTTAGTTTGCACGATGTTAGTGGGTTCGTCAGCTCACATTTGTGAAACACATTAAACAAAGATGGGATTCAATCGGGGGGTGTGGGCAATGTGTTGCCAGCCTTTCGTGGCGGCTGCGATTGAAATGTTCAACCACGGTGTATTTTTTAGCGGGATTCAGATTTAGTGGCGTAGGCTGGGCAAACGTCTTTTTGTTTGCCCAGCAATTCCACGAAGTTTCGTGGATAATCCTATTCAGCAAATCGTCGCGCAAACAAAAAGACGTTTACCCGACCTACGGGATTCTTCGTACACCGATAATGTCGCGTACACCGATAATGTCGTCTACATCTATAAATTTTTCGGGATAGCCGATGTTATTAGTGATCTCCACGCCCATGTCCAACCACGCCATGCAGTTGCCTGTTCCGGTAACTGTAACTGGCCTGTTCTTATTTGCCGCATCCAATAAAGCATCGTACATCGCTTTACCGGTTTCTGTGGCCAAAGAAAAGGCCCATTCAGTTGTGTTGGGACAGGGTGTTCCAGCAATTGATCCTGCGGCAAACATCACAACCCCAGCATTAGAGAGATCATCGGGATTTGGATTAAGAACATAGATTCTTTTGATAACTCCAGAACTACTTCCTGGTGGTGGGGGTGGTATGCGCATGACAGTCAGAGGCTTTTGGGGTTGTATGATTACGATAGGTACAGGCTCTTTGTGTATGGTTACAATAGGTTTAGGCTCTTCGGGTATGATTATGAGAGGTAGAGGATCTTCTGCTGCGGCTATCCCACTGATTGTCAATGCGGCTAAGAATACTACGGCTTTGTATTTAAACATGGTCTTTCTCCTATTTTATGGGCTTTCTTGCGAATACGGGGCTATCGTAACCACTGAATAAAAATTTGTACCTATGCCATTTCTTGCGAAATCTGAATACTGATTAATTTCCACACATTCCCGCCCAACTCACTCCGGTCTCACCACTTATCCCGATGCCCACCCACAGCCCGCTAGGTCGGGCATTGGCTTTACCGTTGCCCGACAATAGCGGAGTATCAGCCTATTTCTGAAAATCGTCGGGCAAACGATAGGGCCGTTTGCCCACCGCACCGGGCTTTGCTGCGTTATGGATAGTCGATATAGATGTAATAAGGGGTCTCCCTGTCCGACCACGCCGTGCAATTGCCTGTGCCGACAACTTTAACTGGCCTTTTCTTATCTGCCGCATTCAATAAAGCAGCGTACATCGCTTTACCGGTTTCTGTGCTCAAAGAAAAGGCCCACTCAGTTTGGCTGGAACAGGGTGTTCCGACAATTGATCCGGCGGAAAACATCACAACCCCATTAGTAGCGCCATAAGTGGAATTGGGACTATGAACATAGAGTCTGGTGATAGCTCCAGAACTATTTCCTGCTGCGGCTATCCCGCTCATTGCCAATGCGGCGAAGAATACTACGGCTTTGCTTTTTAACATGGTCTTTCTCCTATTTGAATGGATTGACTTTGTATGACATACCTGACCTAGGCGTATAATACGGTTGCGGTGCGTGTATAACTCCGGATCATCCGGTGTAATCACTGCGCTTAAAAAGCCTGGCAGGGTACGCACTGCGCATCTCAATGAATGCCAAAGAGTGGAAAAGGCACAAATGGCAGCATTTTTATATTCAAAAAAGTACATTTGAAAACGCTGTATGTACCCTATCCCGCTACCCGGCTTCCCGGCCTTGACTTGGGCTTTCTTGCGAATGCGGGGCTATCGTAACCATAGAATAAAACTTTGTACCTGTGCCATTTCTTGCGAAATCTGAATACTGCTTCATTTCCACACATTCCCGCCCAACTCACTCCGGTCGCACCGCTTATTCGTACAACCCGGTAGATCGGGCAATGGCTTTATCGTTGCCCGACAATAGCGGAGCATCAGCCTATCCGGCAAATCGTCGGGCAAACGATAGAGCCGTTTGCCCACCCTTGTATGATTAATTTTAAGAATGTTTAGCGGGGTTTCGCGGCTCCGATCATCCCGGATTCCGCTGCCCTCCATCCGGGCTACAGCTTTTGCCTTAACTTATCGGCAGTGATGCCTGAGCGTGGGGGCCATCGCAAATGTCGTGACAGATATTCAGATTTTGCAAGAAAAGGCATAGGTACACGGTTTTTTGCCGGGGTTACGATATGCCCACATTCGCAAGAATGCAAAAGTCTAGGGTCTTGTGGGCAGATGGCTTTATCGTCTGCCCACGCGGAACCTAGCACTAACCGAGAAACTGTGGTCTGCACCCGGTTTCACCCAATTAAACCAGAATCTGCAAGATAAGCCGGTTCTGCAAAGGAGAAAACCATGTCAAATACCAGCAAAGCAAACAATAACCTTCAGCATGTTCAAAACCAATGGGGCGGTTCTTCAGCCCCGTGGCATGACGGTGGCGTTTGGATTATCGGCGGACGTTCAGGCCAGCCTGTCGTCGCGCTTAATGTCAGTTCAAACGATAACGGCAAGACCTTGGTTGGAACTATGACCTACAAAGGGGAAGGACCCATCGGCTTCAGAGCCAGTCTAACTCAAACCGACACCTATGTGGTGGAGAACCAGTGGGGTGGGTCGTCCGCCCCTTGGCATCCGGGCGGAACTTGGCTGATCGGTTGCCGCGCAAACCAGAATGTTGTTGCCATTAACATCACCTCCGGCGATAACGGTCTAACCTTGAATGGCACCATGACCTATGCGGGCGAGGGGCCCATCGGCTTCAAGAGTGAAGGGATTGATGGCGGTGTATATGATGTGGAGAACCAGTGGGGAGGGGAATCTGCTCCTTGGCACCCGGGTGGTGTTTGGGTTCTTGGTTGCCGTGACCAGAGTGTCATTGCTGTTGAGGTCACGTCCGGCGACGGTGGCAAAACCTTGAATGGTGCCATGACTTATGCGGGCGAAGGGCCTATCGGTTTCAGGAGCAATCAGATTCTCACAAATACCTATGCGGTTGAGAACCAATGGGGTGGGTCTTCCGCTCCGTGGCATCCGGGTGGAGCTTGGGTGCTAGGCTGTCGCACTGGTCAAAATGTTGTTGCCCTTAATGTAACCTCCAGCGACGGAGGTTCAACCTTGAATGGAACAAACACCTATGCTGGCGAAGGCCCCATTGGCTTCCGTGCCACCTTGAGATAACGTAAGCCCGATAGAAGGGGGGGGCAGGCGGGTTTATCGTCTGCCCACGCGAAGCCCGATATACTCGGAGGGCAAACAAAATTAGGGTTTGCCCTCCAATATATCAAAGCGGCCAAGTTTATGATGGCTACATAGTTTACAAACCGATACCATTAATTAACAGAAGAACCCAATCATGTCTGACTACATCCCAAAAATCAGTAATATTCATACCTCGGCATTTGTTTTGTCGATGTTGAGCAACTTGGGATCGGGGGAAAGTGACCCCCTAGCAAGATTGATCAGGGATTTGATCAAAGCCATCAATAACAAACTTGAAGATTTTACTTTCAAATTGTTCTTTGGTGATTGGAATATTAAACTAGCCCCGTAGGATATTCAACATGCGCCTTTACCTAACTAGGCATCGGAAATGGTACGCGGTACGCACCCTACAGGGCTAAATCCCTACCGGTGGGAGCATAGGTATCTACACAAGCCCCTCCCCTCTTGGGGGAGGGATTTAGGGAGAGGGGTACTGGGTTGATTATAAATAGCTTGTCGTCTCATCAACCATCCCAAGATCATCTCCCCCAGCCCCTCCCCCTGCGAGGTGGAGGAGAGCAAAAACAATAGTTTGCAAGTCGTGTAGATACCTATGCCGGTGGGAAAGAGGCTTGCGTGGAGACCTATGCTGTCTGGCAGCGGGATAATATGCGATGATTAAAAGGCAAACAGCGTGAAAGGCAAACTTCGCGTCGTTCGCCCCACACCCTGCCTCATTAATTTCCCGGTCGACCGGAGTTTGCCCACCCCTTAAATCACAATAAAACTATCATGCCCGTCTACGTCCCCCACCTCCGCGAAAAGCTTGCCCAACTGTACAAATCGGGCAGAAACCCCGCCGTCATCAATGCCGCCACATTGGCGGCGGAAATTGGCGTGGTGGCCCCGCAAATCACCAATTTTATTAACGGCAATGCCGTAAGGCGGAACCTAAGGACAGGTTCCGCCGAATCGGAACCACGGTCGAATCTTGCCAATCCGAGCTTACGTCATTCACTTTTCGGCGGATCACATCCCGGTATCCGTCCTTCGCGGGATGGGGCATTAGCTGCGGTTTTCTTTTCCATGCCAGATTTTGACAATGTGTATTTCTTTATTTTTCAAGAGATATTCAATCCAATAGCCCGCTTTGCCAAAAGATATAAATTGCTCTCGCAATTCTGGGTTGTCAATACCGGCTATTGGATGACCTAGAAAAGGCTGGTGAGGAATTTTATGGATTGCCTCCCTAATCCGCTTCGCTGCTCTGCTGGCCGCTGCTGGGTTGTGTACTTGGATAAATTCACGAAGCCTTATCAAATCGGCTATGGCCTCGGGAAGTATTTTCAGACGGCGGAGGGTGGGCATTTAGCCTCGTTCTCGCTTCCCCATGTAGCAAGCCATGCGTCCACGGTTTCAAATGGGATTGATTCCCCCGTTTCTTCAAATCGTGCTATTCGTTCTAGCGTGTCTTTCCTTCGGCTCTCCGCCGCTTCCTCGCGTTCAAGAAATTGTTTTATCGCCTCCCTCATTAACCAATGGGGTGTGCGTTGGCGAGACTCACCTAATGTTTTTAATCGCTCATAGGTGGATTCGTCCAGTTTTACGGCTTTGTTCGTTGCCATGTTTTCCTCTCCAAGTACTGACAGGTACTAATTATTATTACACCAAGCCGAAACATCGGGCAAGCATTTTTTATGAGTTAATCCAATTGGACAATTCAATCGCCGTGGAATGTTGTGATGGGTATTCAGATTTAGTAAGAAAAGGCATAGGTACAAAGTTTTTTGCCGGGTTTACTATACCCCCACATTAGCAAGAATGCACAAGCCTGGGGTCGGATAGACCGGTAGGCTGCGCGGTGCGCACCCTACGGGAATGGCGGTGCGGGTTTTTGGCATTGGACTCATCCTCAATCAAGCGTTTAGCCCTCACCCTAACGCCTTCTTCAAGCGGGAGAGGGACTTGTGTAGATACCTCTATCCTATCTGGCAGCGGGATAATATGCGATGATTAATGCTGAACGGCGTGAAAGGCAAACCTCGCGCCGTTCGCCCCACACACTGCCTCATTGATTTCCCGGCTTACCGGAGTTTACCCACTCTTAAAACTAAAAAAACTATCATGCCCATTTACGTCCCCCACCTCCGTGAAAAGCTTGCCCATCTGTACAAATCGGGCAGAAACCCCGCTGTCATCAATGCCGCCACATTGGCGGCGGAAATTGGCGTGGTGGCCCCGCAAATCACCAATTGGATCAACGGCAATGCCGGGATGCAGGAGTCCTCGCTGCCCGATGCCAAGCTGCAACCGTTTTGCCGCTTGTTTGCCCTCAACATCGAGGATATGCTGACCGATAACATGGAGCATTTCCAAAACCTGATCGCGCGGCCTTATTCGGGTTGGCAGCGCCTACTGGAGCGGGCCGCCCCGTTCGATGACAAAAACCGCATCGGGCTGGCCTTGAAACATCGGGGTTTGCAATACCAGCCGGAAGACGATGAACTGAAAGGCGAACGCTACCAAATCGGCGAGCCGTTCCGCATGGAGGTGTCCGGGCCGCCCGGCTGGCATGTCGTCGTGCTGGTGCGTGACCCGGAGACCGTAGCCTGTTGGTGTCCCTCCCGGTATTTCCCGGATAATACCTTCACGGCGGAGGGCTTCATCGCCATCCCCGGCACGGAAAATCCGGCGATCTCCATCACCGAACCCGTGGGCCAACACTGGCTGTTGACGGTCTATACCGAAAAGCGCCTGCCGGAGTTGATTTACCAACAACTGTACGACGATCTGCCGGTGAACCGCGAACTCGCCATCAATAGTTTGGAGCAAGCCTTGAATAACAAGGATGTCGGGCAGTGGCTGGCCTTGCGCAAACCTTTCTATGTTACTGTCTAGGGGAAATCCATCACCCTCTCCGATCAGGCGAGGGCTTAATCAGCGCCTGCGATAGGAAACCGCCTATGTCTGTCCCCATCGTACTGCTGGCCTTCGCCAACGACCGCACCGGCCAATGGGCCTCGCTGCGGGAGGAACTTGCCCGGGAGCGCAGGGAAATCCGGGCGATTTTTGAGGCTGCCGAACAGGCCGGCTTGTGCAAAGTGGAGCCGCTGGTGGACGCGACGCCTAGGGATGTGGTCAATGCGTTTCAAAACCCGGGTTGGCGCGACCGCATCGCCATCTTCCATTTTTCCGGTCACGCCGATAGCGAGCGTCTGCTGTTCGAGTCCGAGGACGGTGGTGTGGCGGCGGCGGCTGGCATGGACTTGGCCGAATTCCTAGGGCGGCAGAAAGCATTGACACTGGTGTTCCTCAACGGCTGTGCCACCGAGGGCCATGTCGCCGCCCTACTGGAATCAGGAACCCAAGCCGTCATCGGCACCCAGCGCAAGGTCGATAGCGTGGCAGCCTGTGAGTTCGCCATCGCGTTTTACCGGGCACTGGCGCAAGGGCGGCGCAGTTTGCGGGAAGCCTTCGAGGAGGCACAGGCCGGGGCGCGCCTAATCGACGGTGCGACCACTCGCGGCCTCAGCTATGCTGGTACGAATGCCGCCTCATCACCCTGGCCGCGTCATGCGTGGTCCTTACATGTACGCCCCGGCTCGGAAGCGGTCAACGACTGGTGCTTGAACCCTGACCCGCTGCTTGGCCTGCCCCTGCCAACCGATATTGGGTTGCCGGCGGAGCCTTTCCTGAACCTGCAAAGCTTTGGGCGCGAACAGGCTGGCGTCTTTTTCGGGCGAGGAAGTTTTATCCGCACACTGCATGATGACTTGGTCGATCCGTCCACCGACCCGATCCTGCTGCTGTGCGGTCAGAGTGGCGTGGGCAAATCCTCGCTGCTGTTCGCCGGCTTGCTGCCGCGTTTGGAATCGCGCTTCGCCATTGTGGCACTGGAGCGCCCGCCAACCGTCGGTGTGACCACAGTGCTGGCGGATCGAATCGGTTTCGGCACAAGCCTTGTGCAGGCTTGGCGGCTGCGCGAAAGCAATGAGTCAAGGCCCTTACTGATGGTGATCGACCACGCGGAGGATTTGTTGCCGGACAATGGCTCGGCACAGGAAGACTGGGAAGCCTTCCGCCAAGAATTGGCCTTGCTGTTCCTCAATCCCAAGCGCACCCCGCGCGGCAAATTACTACTGGCCTTCCGCAAGGAATGGCTGGCAGACCTTACTGCCGGTTTGGATTCGTGGAAATTGCCTCACACCTGTAAAGTGCTAGACCGCTTGGACCCGGTTGGCGTGGTCGAGTCGATTGAAGGCGTTTGCAAAGACCCGCGCTGCCGGGCCAAGTATCACTTGGCGCTGGCATCTGACCGGGATGGCCAGTCACTGGCCACCCGCATCGCTGCCGACCTTCTGGCCGACCGTCGTGCCCCCGTCGCGCCGACTTTGCAAATCCTGCTACGGCGCTTATGGGATCGGGCCAAGTCAGCCAACGATGCCGAGCCTGTCATTGATGCCGACCTGTACGAGGATGAAAAGCAGCGGGGGCTCATGCTGGACGACTTTCTTCAAGAACGCTTGGCAGAACTGAAGTGCCTCTATCCACCTTTGGTGGAATCGGGCTTGGCGCTAGACATACTCCACCGGCACACCAACGAACTTGATGCCTCCACCGAATGCATTCTGGCGCACTTGAACAATGAATATGCCCACTGCCGCAGCGATTTGCAGACGGTGCTGAGTTTTTTTAAAAACGGTTTCGTCTTGGCCGATGCCACCGGGCCTGGTCGGGACGCACCCAAATCCACCCGTTTGTCTCACAATACCTTGGCCCCTCTGATCCGCCGTGAATTCCAACGCTCGGTCCTGCCCGGCCAACAGGCGCGTCGCGTCTTGGAAGAACGCAGCAAGCGTAGCGTTGCCATGCTGCCGCAGGAAGACTTGGCGACGGTGGAGCGGGGTCAGGCCGGCATGCGCCTATGGACTGAAACGGAAACGCGGATGGTCGAGTCAGCACGCCATCGCCGCAAACTGGGGCGACAGCGGCGGCGATGGCTAAGAGGTGTTATGGCGACACTGGTTCTGGCAGTGCTATCGACATCGGCGGCGATTACCTGGCAGTGGTGGGAAGGGTTGCGCTACCAATCCTTGGTGCTTGCCGAAAACGCCCGCCGGGAGGCTGGACTAGGCCATACCACACTTGGCCTGCTACTGGCACTGGAAGCCTTGCCTTCCGCCAAGCGTGTGCGACCCTGGGTGGATCGCGCTGAAACCGCGCTGGCGTTCGTCCTCAGCCACCCAATGGAACAGGCCGTGCCTCCCCAACCGGGACGGATGCTGGATGCAGCCTTTTCCCCCGACGGGCGCAGATTGGCGACAGCGGGTGAGCAGGGTGCATGGCTTTGGGGCTGGGCAGATGGCCGTTGGGATGGAAAGCATGAAAACCTCCATCCACTACACGAAGGGAAGGTTTATCAAACGATTTTCAGCGCGGACAGCCGCTATTTGCTGACTGCCTCGGAGGATTCCACCGCGCGGGTATGGGATGCCGGGTCCGGCGCTGAATTGTTGCGGATACGTCAGGGTGGCGCAGTGCTACAGGCCGAGTTATCGCCGCGTGGTGACACTCTTATCACACGCGGGGAAGATGGGTCCGTGCGCCTATGGTCTGGCATTGCCGCCGCCATTGCGTCGGCAAAGACCACCGGCACACCCGTTGAATTGTCAGACGATGGCAAAGTGGCGCGTAAGCTGGCGAAAGGCACGCGGGCAAGCCATGCAAACTACAGCCTGGACGGGTCGCGCATTGCAATAGCCATCGGCAAGAATGCGCACATTGTTGACCCGGACAGCGGCCAGGAAATCCGCCATTTCCCCCATCCAGAAGCGCTCACACAAACCAGCTTCAGCCCGGACGGGCGTTGGCTGGCCGCTGCCTCGCTGGACGGCACTACTTGGGTATGGGATGTGGCAGAAGGGCGGAGACATTTGCGCATAGCCCATGGCGATACCGTGGAAGCCGTGGCCTTCAGCCCGGACGGGCGTTGGCTGACCACAGCCGGCCGCGACAACAACGTGAGGATTTGGAACGCCACCACAGGCAGGGAATTGTTCCGGCTGCACCAAGATAGCCCGCCTTGGCGTGTGGCTTTCGCTGCCGACGGCAAGGCTTTGGCTATCATTACAGAAACCGCAGGTCTCCGCCTCCTGACGCTATCCCACGGCATCGAAACCTTTCGGGTACAACATGCAGCGTCGGTCGAATCCGCACAATTCAGCCCGGATGGGCGCTTGATCGCCACCGCTTCCGTGGACGGTCAAGCGCGAATTATCGATGCCCGCAATGGCGACTTACGGTTCTGCCTTGAACACGGGAGCGAGGTCAACCACGCCAGCTTCAGCGGAGACGGCAGGAAATTGGCGACAGTGGCTGCCAACGGCTCGGTTAGATTGTGGGACGTGACTACCGGAAAAGAGAAACTGCGTTTGGCTCATGCGGACAAAGCTTGGCGGGTGGTGTTCGACCAAACCGGCGGACGCTTGCTATCAGTTTCCGAGGACGGCACCGCACGTGTATGGGACACTGCCAATGGTGTCGAACGACTGCGCCTAGTCCATGACGGTACTGTGCTTGATGCCGCGTTCAGCCCGGATGGGCGTTGGATCGTCACTGCATCCACCGACGGAACCGCACGTTTATGGGATGCACAGAAAGGCCAGGAACGCTTCCGCTGGCGGCATGAGGCTGCACTCAGACACGCAGCTTTCAGCTCAGACGGACAGCGTGTTGTCACCGCTTCAGCGGATCATAGCGCACGGGTTTTCGACTTAATGGACGGTACGGAGAGCTTAGTTCTAAGGCATCAGGACAGCGTCGAAAGTGCCGAGTTCAGCCCGGACGGGCAATGGATATTAACGGCTTCTGCTGACCGAAGCGCACGGATTTGGAATGCCAAAACCGGAGAGGAAAGCTTGCGCCTGCCACACAGCCAAGCCTTGGCCTATGCGAGCTTCAGCCCAGATGCACGGCATATCGTGACAATCCCACGCGAAAATCTGGTGGAAGATGAGCAGGAGATGGGAGCGAGGGTCTGGGATGTCGCCACCGGGCTGGAGCGGTTTTCCATTCCGCATGATGCCACCGTGACGAAGGCATTGTTCAGCCCCGATGGCCGTGGCCTATTGACCGTATCACAGGACAAAACTATCCGATTTTGGGCAGTGGGGCATTTGCTGCTCGCAGGGCGGGAAATGATAGAATTTGTCCGCGTCTTGGGATTGCCCCAAAACGCGCTGACTGAGGATGAGCGGAGGCGGTATTTTCTGGATTGAAAATAAATCGTCATGGACAGGGTTTAATGATTATTGGACCTCATCCGTCCAAACCTTGAAACCTGTCATCGTATTGGGCCCAAATGTCTGGATGAGGGGCACGTCGGCGGCATCCCGGCCCCGTGCGACCAGCACACGACCTCTGCGCGGCGCATTGTTGCGGGGGTCAAAGGTGTGCCAACGCCCGCCAAGGTAGGCATCAAACCAAGCGGCGAAGTCCATCGGACTGGAGGGCGGCGGCGACAGGCCGATGTCACTTAAATAACCCGTGCAATAGCGGGCGGGGATGTTCATGCAGCGGCAGAAGGTGATGGCAAGATGCGCAAAATCGCGACAGACCCCGATCTTTTCCTGGAAAGTCTCGCCGGCCGTCCGCGTCGCCCGCGCATGTTCGTAACCGAAGCTGACATGGTTATGGACAAAATCGCAGATCGCCTGGACACGTCCCCAACCGGTGGGCGCATGCTCAAACAGATCCCAAGCGATCTGTGACAGGCGATCCGTGTCGCAATAGCGGCTTCCCAGTAGGAATACCAAGGTCTCCTCGGGCAAGTCCTGCACGGGAAGCTGCCAAGCCGAGGTAGTGGCTGAATCCACAAGCCCCGAATCATTCACGACGGCATCGGATGAAAGCCGGATTTGGCCTTTGGGCGCGACAATCCGACTGCACCAGTTGCCGAAATTATCCCTGTAGGCAGAAACGGGGACCGCCGGCTGGGTGATGAGGTGGTCGGGCACGAGAATGTCGGAGGCGCGAGTGTAATGGATGTTCAACGTCAATATCATTGGCGTTGGTTGGGGGCAATCATAGTTTATTTCGTAGCCGACCCGGATTTTCATAGTGACATTATTTTGGTGGTTGATCGTTGTTGTAGTCGAGGTATTAAAGGCCGCTTTCGCCGATTCTCAATCTGGACGCCGAGAATCGGCAATCTTAATTTGGCTTAGCGGTCAGGTACAATCACTATGGTGCTACCGTCCGGGTTTCTGCGTGTCCCCGGTCGGCCTGTTGCACCTGTGTTGCCAGTTGCGCCGGTGTCTCCAGTCGCACCGGTATCCCCTGCCGCACCAGTCCCACCGGTTGCGCCCGTGCGGCCCGTGTATCCAGTTGCACCCGTGATGCCGGGGGCTCCCGGAGGTCCGGGTGGGCCTGCGGGAAGTGTACATCCGGCAATGGCGATGAACGCCAGTAATAGGATTGAAGCCTTCGAATATTTCATGTTATGCCATTCTCTTTGTTATGCTAACGAGACATGGAACAGACTACATGGATTGTCCGTCCCATTCGGTGCGCTGGCGCTCATAAAGTGAAGTAACTTTGAAACCTATGCCCCTAAACCTTGCCTTAGCCTAAAACCTTAAGAATCATCATCATGCGCCGCTTGCAAATCAATCATGTCACCACTTATGAATTCTCTGAAACGGTAACCCTGCTGCCGCACACCTTGCTGTTGCGGCCCCGCGAAGGCAAGAACATACGCATCGAATCGGCCAAGCTTGCGATCATTCCCGCGTATCAACTGCAATGGCAGCGCGATGTGTATGACAATGCCGTGGCCTTGGCGATGTTTACCGAGAAGAGCAGCCGACTGTCCATCAATAGTCGGCTCGTCCTCCAGCACTATGACGACCAGCCCTTGGACTTTCTGGTGGCGGAATACGCCGTCCGCTATCCTTTCCAGTACGACCCCGCCGAGCGTGCCGATTTGGCCCCTTATCTGTCCACGCTCTTCGAGCAAGACCGTTCGGCAGTGAGCGCGTGGCTACAGCAATTCTGGCAGTCCGGCCAAGTGGTGGAAACCTATCTGTTACTGGAATGGATCAATAAAGCGATTGCGACCGGATTTGTTTACCAACAGCGTGAGCAACCCGGTGTCCAGACTCCGGCGGCCACATTAGCCAGTCACTCCGGTTCTTGCCGCGACTTTGCCACCTTGTTCATCGAATCCTGCCACTATTTGGGGCTGGCAGCGCGCTTTGTCAGCGGTTACGTGTACTCGCCCGCGCCGGTCATGGGCCAAGGCGCGACCCATGCCTGGGCGGAAGTCTATCTGCCCGGCACGGGTTGGAAAGGGTTTGATTCTACCTCCGGGCAGTTGGTCGGCAATGACCACATCGCCTTGGCCGTGGGCCGGCATCCCGAGTCGCTGCCCCCGGTGGCTGGTTCGTTTCTCGCCGACAAACCACAATCGCCAGTGATGAACGTGACGGTGGAAGTCGTCGAAATCCCGGCATTATGAAGAATGTGTCAAAGCAAGCTTTGACGCTCCTTCATGATGCGCTCGTAGGTTTCCTGCCCCGCCCGGTAACATCCGCAAGCGGCGGCTTCCAGGCCAACCCGGTCGATAATCGTGATGTCCCCACGATGGTAGCTGATAAGCTTTTGCTGCTGTAGCGAGTTTGCCGCCTTGGTGATGCCAACGCGCCGCACCCCTAGCATGAAAGCCAAGAACAGATGCGTGACATGGAAGCAATTGGAATGCGCCCGGTCCTGCGACATCAGTAACCAACGGGCGAGCCGCGCCTCCACCACATGGTAGCGGTTGCAGGCGGCGGTTTGCGCAAGCTGGGTGATCGACACATAGAGATAGTGCTTCAAACCTTGCAGCAATGCGGGGCTTTGCGCGAGATCATGGAGAAATGCCGCTTTCGTGAGCCGCAACGCCGAACCCGCCCCCTGTACCACGGCATCAAACGGTGCGGCATCAACCCCCAATACGAGGGTGACTCCGAGCATCCCTTCAGTGCCGACCAGCCCCACTTCCAGCCTCGCGCCGTCATCACTCGGCATCACCATGGAAACGAAGCTCCCGGTCGGAAAATAGACATGCGAGATGGGTTCACCGGCGCGGTAAAGCGTCTCGGCAATCATGAGTTCGACTTGTTCGCATTGACTTAGCAAACGGGCGCGGTCCTTGTTGGGCAAGGCAGCCAATAGGCGGTTGGTGGCAAGTACGGTTAGTGTGGACGTCACAACGGCTCACCTGCGATGTTTAATGAAAACGAGTAGGCGGCATTAGGAGGGTGTTCGATGAAAATCCCAAAGCCAGTGTTTACCAAGGAAGGTGGTCTCGCTGGCAAAATGACATAAATGACATAAATGACATAAATGACATAAATGACATACTACAACAGACATTGGCCGCCGTCTGTACGGCAGCGCACTTATTTTCGGTTGATTGCCGGATGATGGGCCACGCCAGAAATGTCTGGAAGTAGCCGGTCAAATTCCGTCTTGACCACCTGATAGCACTCGCACACCCGCGCTTCCAATCCCGGACGGTCCAGCACCGTGATGTGACCACGGCGGTAATCAATCAAGCCCGCTTTTTGTAATTTCCCGGCAGCCTCGGTGACGCCTTCGCGACGCACGCCTAGCATATTGGCGATCAGTTCTTGGGTCATGGTCAACTCCTGCGCGGAGAGCCGGTCCAAGCTTAGCAGCAGCCAGCGGCATAGTTGCTGGTCTACGGAGTGATGCCGGTTACAAACTGCCGTTTGCGCCATCTGGGTAATCAGCGCTTGGGTGTAGCGTAGCAACAGGCGCATCAGCACTCCATAACGGTCAAACTCCTGCTGCATCAAAGCCCCTCGCAACCGGTAGGCGTGTCCTGCACTCTGCACGACGGCCCGGTTCGGCATGGTCTGTCCGCCCATGAACAGCGCGACACCGACGATGCCCTCATTGCCGACCACGGCGATTTCGGCTGATGCGCCGTTCTCCATCACATAAAGCAGCGAAATGATGCAATTCGTGGGGAAATACACGTAATTTAGTTTGCCCCCTGATTCGTAAAGGACGTTGCCCAGTGGCATCGGGGTCAGTTCCAAGTAGGGCAATAGACGCTCGAATTCGATGGTGGGCAGGGCGTCGAGAAGATGGTTTTGCCAGGGGGTATGGGGTTCGGTCATAAGCGCTGTCTCGTCGTTGGTCAATTTGGAACATTGTTCAATCCGTTGGTAATTGGAATAGATTCAGCTTAACAGATATTTAGGGTTGGCGTATGTACGGTATAGAACATAACTATTGGACATTCCATTCATAGCGAGTTTATGTGCGTTACCGTACCGACTGCGCCCCATATTGCGCATAAGCTGTATTCCAGCGTCCAAAACGACCCATGGCGACTTCCCACCGAAAACTCCGAAAAACGGCTTGGCTGGGAAGCTCAGCGTCAGTCAAGGCGGTCAACCACACTTCCTCAATCAACCTCCAAGGCAACATCATGAACACCAAAGACGAATACATCGATAGTTTGGCATCGGAACTAAAAGAGTGGGGCGCCCAGATTGACCTCCTCGCCGTAAAAACGGAAAAAGCCAAGGCATTTGCCAAGCTTCGGTATACCGGGGAACTCAACGCCCTACACGCCCAGCAGGATGTGGCGGCTGCAAAGATGAAAGAATTGGAAGAGTCCACAGGCGAGGCATGGGGAACGCTCAAAGAGACGGCGGATGTGGTCTGGAATGACCTTAGGACTGGCCTTGCCAGCGCCGTTGCGTCATTCAAATGAGCTTTAAGACTGTCCTTTGCCTGATAGTCAATCATTATTGAAACTAGACACCCCCCTTTGGGGGGTTCATTCAATCGTTCCCCTCGCTACACCTACCACAGGATGGATTCATGCATATCCAGATCATACCCACACTGGCATTGGTAATAGGGGCGTTGATGTTGGCGATACCCGCCACCGTTCAAACTCCGCCAAGCCTTTCCTTGCTGTTCTCTGGACGGGTGGAGAGCGATGCGGTTCAAGGCAAGGATCTGCCGATTCGCGGGAATGCCAACAGAGCGGGTGGGTTGTATGGCTTTCGATACCGGGGTTTTTAAATTTACGATTACTCATTTTGGAATAACCCATGCAAACGAAAAACGAGTGTAAGCCGATGGATCTTTCAGACAGTGCTTTTATTGTCTGTATGTCCGCGATTATCGGGCTAACTGGTTTCCAACAAGAGGGAACTGCCGGGAAGTCAGGGCAGAAAATTGACCAAGCGGCTGAAAATGCGGGAAAAAACATTGAAACTGACGAATAGCAGGTGACGCATGGCGAAGTGGCAAGAACAAAGGCGACATGTCAGAGTTGACCATCCGGGCGAGGAGACCCCCATCCGGTTCGAGTTGTTCAGCACCGAACGACTCGAACAACATGCGGTGAGTTTGGCGCAAGCTCAGAAGATCAGCGGGAGCAAGGAAGGGCGCAAGCTGATCCCGCGTGTGCGCGAAAATTACCAAACGCTACTGGATGCCTATCAATCAGTCGCCCAGTCCGTGCGGGAGCAACATGCCATCACCCCGGCGGCGGAATGGCTGCTGGATAATTTTCATGTGATTGAGGAGCAAATCGGTGACATCCACACCGACTTGCCCGAAAGCTATTACCGGGAACTGCCCAAGTTGTCCGAAGGCGTGCTGGCGGGTTACCCCCGTGTCTATGGCATTGCTTGGGCTTTGGTCGCCCACACTGACAGCCGCTTTGCCCCCGATTTATTGAATGTTTTCGTGCGGGCCTACCAAAGCGTCGAGCCACTGACTCTCGGTGAACTGTGGGCGATACCCATCACGCTGCGATTGTTGCTGGTTGAAAATCTACGCCGACTGGCCGTCCGCATCATGCGTTCCCAAGCCGGGCGCAGTCTGGCGGATGAATTTGTCAATCAGATTGAACGAGCCACCGACCTAACCGACAAGCCAGATTCACCTCCACTTTTAGGGGAAATGCCTGCCATCCCGCTGCGTCAGGCGTTTGCAGTGCAAATCCTGCAACGCTTGCACGACCCACATCCCGGTTCCTCATTCTCCCTTGATTTTCTGAATGACTGGCTGGGCAAACAAGGTGTCAGCTTGGATGAAATCGTGCAACAGGAACATGCTGACCAGATTGCCGACAATCTGACCGTCCGCAACATCATCACTAGCATGCGCGCCATTTCCTCGTTCGATTGGTCCCAGTTTGTCGAAGACGTGAGCTTGGTGGAGGAGTGCATGCGCACGCATGAAGGCTATGGGGCGATGGATTTTCTGACACGCGACCGTTACCGCCATGCGATTGAGGACCTTGCCAGACGATGCCCTCATTCGGAAGTGGAAATCGCCCGTCGGCTGATCGACAAAGTTCGGCGCGTCAGTGAAAACAGCGCATCTGTCCAAGCAAGACAGCTTGATCCCGGCCATTACTTGATCAATTCCGGTCGCTTAGGCTTCGAAACCGAGCTTGGCTTTAAGCCGTCGATCAAACAGCGGCTGCTGCGCACCTATATCGCCCGCGCGAGGCTCGCTTATGTGGGCAGCCTCAGTCTATTGACCTTGCTGTTGCTAGCCATTCCTTTAGCCGCAGCGTTTACCGCCGGGCTAGGCTGGTTTCCGGTATTCCTATTCGCAGTGTTCGGGATTTTCCCGGCCTCGGATATCGCCGTTGGCTGGGTGAACTGGCTCATTATCGCGGGGCTTCCCCCCCGTCACCTGCCCCGATTGGAACTCAAAGACAGCGTGCCGCAGACCTTGAGTACTTTCGTCGTCGTGCCGACCTTATTTGTCAGCGAGGCCGGGGTTAGGGAACAGATCGGGCAAATGGAGATTCGCTATCTGTCCAATCCCGGTGGAGAAGTCTATTTTGCACTGTTGTCCGATTGGGCTGACGCTGAACAGGAAACCATGCCGGACGACGAGCGATTGTTGAACATAGCCACGGATGGAATAGCCGCACTCAATGCCAAGTATGGAAGGCAACGGTTTTTCGTGTTCCAGCGTAAGCGCTTATGGAACCCCTGCGAGGGCAAATGGATGGGCTGGGAGCGCAAGCGCGGCAAGCTGCATGAGTTCAACCGCCTGTTGCGCGGCGCCACCAACACCTCCTATTTGCCGATTGACGGCAAACCCGCCACCGCGCCGTCCGGCATCTGTTACGTCATTACCTTGGATGCCGACACCAAATTGCCGATGGGCGTAGTCTCTCAATTGGTGGGGGTGGCCGCCCACCCGCTAAACCAGCCCGTGTTCGATCCTCACACCCAGTGTGTCGTGGATGGCTACGGCATTTTCCAGCCACGGGTGACGCCCACTCTGCCGCTGCGGCAGGATCGATCCCTGTTTCACCAGATTTTTGCCGGCGCCTCCGGCACGGATGCCTATTCCAGCACGGTGTCAGAACTGTATCAAGACCTGTTCTCCCTTGGCACTTACAGCGGCAAGGGACTGTATCATGTAGACACTTTCGAGGCGGCGCTGACCGGGCGAGTGCCTGACAACACCCAACTCAGCCATGATCTGTTCGAAAGCATCTATGTGCGTTGCGCACTGGTCAGCGACATCGAGTTTTTTGAGGAATTCCCCTCACACACCGAGGTTGCGGCATCGCGGCAACACCGTTGGGTACGTGGCGATTGGCAATTGTTGCCCTGGATCTGCGGACCTAGCGGCAAAGGAATGCCAGTGCTAGGGCGATGGAAAATGCTCGATAATTTGCGCCGGTCCCTATCGGCCCCCTGCGCCTTTTTCCTATTGGTCGCCGGTTGGTCCATCCCCAACGCACCGCAGGCCATATTGACTGGCTTCGTGCTGGCGGCGCTGGCCTTTCCAGCGCTACTGGCAATCACCAGCGGGCTAACGCCACCTCGTCGCGGCGTTTCGGCAGGCACTCACTTGCGGGCGACGGGAGAGAATGTATTGTGGGCCACTGGCAACAGTTTAGTGGCACTGACCTTGCTTGCAGAACACGCTTGGTCAATGATGGATGCCATTATTTACACCTTGGTGCGCTTGTTCATCACCCGCCGCAAATTGTTGAAATGGGTCACGGCCCTGCAAGCTAAGGCAGGGGCTACCCATGCGCTGAAAAACCTGGCCAAACCCTTGGGGCGTTCGTCCGCAGTCGTCGTCGGGGTCAGTGCCGTGGTGCTGCTGTTCAATCCAATCGGAATCGAGGCCGCCGCGCCATTCTTGCTGTTATGGTGGCTGTCCCCTGTCATCGCCCGTGGCTTGAGCCTTCCGCCTAGGGTTGACTTGGCTGAATCCCTACTGCCCGAGGACAGTGTTCAATTGCGTTTGATCGGACGGCGGATTTGGCGCTTTTTCACCGAATTTGTGACGGCTGAGGAAAACTGGCTACCGCCAGACAATTTTCAGGAAGACCCGCAACCCGTCATTGCCCAACGCAGTTCGCCCACTAATTTCGGCCTATACCTATTGTCCGTGGTAGCCGCAAGGGATTTTGGCTGGCTTGGACTGATGGACATGGCCGACCGGCTTGAAGCCACCCTGTCCACTTTGACCTCGCTACCGAGGCTGCGCGGTCATTTTTACAACTGGTACGACACTCGCGACCTACATGTCTTGGAGCCTCGCTATGTGTCCACGGTGGATAGCGGCAATCTGGCTGGGCATCTGCTGACACTGAGTCAAGCCTGCCGGGAAATGCTGGAGTGCCCGCTCGCCTTCCCCGTTGCGCTGACGGGTTTGGCGGATGTTCATCAATTGCTCATGGACGCAATCGCCAACATCACCAATGACCGGCGCACACTGACCGTCACCCTGCAAGAACTGCGGCAAAAAGTCGCCTTCATCGGGGAATTGCTGGTAAGCCATCCAACCAACCCGGATGAATGGAGCCGTCTTTGGCTGGATTTGAATTCGTGCGCCAACACTCTGCTGGACTTGGCAAGCGCCCATGCCGCCGAACGTGGCGATGCGGTTGACAGTGAAGTGCTGGCTTGTGCCAAATTGCTGTGCGATGACATCCGTTCGCACACCCAAGACGTGGATAAGCTAACCCCGTGGATTCATTTTGCCAGTCTTATTGACTCCAGTCCGTCTTTGCGGACACGGTTGAGCTTGGATGTCGGTTTAAACACGTTATCGGACGTTTACAAACAGGCATTGGCCGAACTCGACGCATTGCCGGAAATGCCTTGGACAGCAGACAATCGGAAAGCACTGGCGAGGACGCTTGCCATGGGTGCGAAGCAAGCGGATGGACTCACTCGACGGCTTGAGGACATGGCTGCACAGATAGACACTCTGTTCCGCGAAATGGATTTTAGCTTTCTCTATGACCCTGAGCGTCACATTTTCGCAATCGGCTATCGCGTGGCGGAGGGTAACCTCGACCCTAGCTATTACGATATGCTCGCCTCTGAGGCGCGGCTCGCCAGTTTCGTCGCCATTGCCAAACGTGATGTGCCGGCCAAACACTGGTTCCACCTAGGCCGAAGGGTGGTGCGTGCCGCGCATGGCACTGTACTGTTGTCGTGGTCGGGTTCGATGTTCGAATATCTGATGCCTTCTTTGGTGACGTTCACCCGCCGTTATAGCCTGCTGGATCAAACCTGTCGCCTGGTGGTCAAGCGACAGATCGAATATGGCAAGGAACTCAGTGTGCCATGGGGTGTTTCGGAGTCGGCGTTCAATGCCCGCGACCTTTATTTCACTTATCAATATTGCGCTTTTGGCGTACCCGGATTGGGCTTGAAACGCGGGTTGGGCGAGGATTTGGTGATTGCCCCCTACGCTACTGCTTTGGCTGCGATGTACCTGCCCCATGCTGCCGTGGAAAACTTTGGCCGACTGGAGCGGGAGGGTGCCTTGGGCCGTTTCGGGTTTTACGAAGCGCTCGATTTCACTCCCATCCGGCTGGCGGAAGGCCAACGGGTTGCCATTGTCCGTTGCTATATGGCCCATCATCAAGGCATGTCACTGATTGCCTTCGCCAATGCGGTGCATGACGGGGCAATGCGCCATCGTTTCCATCGTGCGCCACTGATCCAAGCCGCCGACTTGTTATTGCAAGAACGCATCCCCCATGGCGCGGACACTCGCGACCTGCCGTTCCTCCAAGCGCTTTCCGATGTCAAGGAATCGGTGCAGCCGCCGGTCAGGCGGATGCCGTCGCCCACGTCTTCGGTGCCGTCCACGCATCTGCTATCCAATGGACGCTATGCGGTGATGCTCACCGCCGCCGGCTCGGGTTACAGTGTGTGGCAGAATCTGGCGGTGACGCGCTGGCGCGAGGACGTGACCCGTGATTGTTGGGGCAGTTATCTCTATCTGCGCGATGTGGCATCCGGGCGAGTTTGGTCAGCCGGATACCAACCCACGGTGGAGGAACCCGACCAGCACGAGGCCGTCTTTGCCGAAGACCGTGTCCGCATCACACGGACCGACGGTAACATCGTCTGCACCTTGGAAATCGTCGTATCGCCTGAGGACGATGCTGAAATTCGCCGCTTGAGCTTGACCAACAATGGGGTGCTTGCGCGGGAAATTGAAATTACCTCCTATGCAGAGATTGTGCTTGCCCCCTTGGCGGCGGACATCGCGCATCCCGCCTTTTCCAATCTATTTGTCCAGACTGAGTTTATGCCCCATTTGCATAGCTTGCTTGCACATCGACGCCCTAGGGCTGATAGCGACGCAAAAATCTGGGCGGCCCACGTGCTGGCGGATCGACAAACGGGCAACGGGCTCCAATACGAAACCGACCGGGCTCGCTTTGTCGGGCGCGGGCAAACCCTGCGCAATCCCATTGCGGTGATGGATGGCCGGCCACTCACCAACACCGTGGGGGCTGTCCTCGATCCAATATTCAGCCTGCGCATCCGGGTACGCATTGCGGCAGGCGCAACCGAACATGTCACATTCACCACCCTAGTCGCCAACTCTCGCCAAATGGCCGAGGAGCTGGCCGACAAATACCGCAACATCGTCGCGTTTGACCGCGTATCCGCCTTGGCTTGGACCCACGCCCATGTGCAATTGCATCATCTGCGCACCAAACCAGACGAGGCCCAATTGTTCCAGTATTTGGCCAACCGCTTGCTGTATTCCGACCCTTCTTTGCGGCCATCAGCTAAATTGATGCAGATGAATGCCTTGAATGTCACCGGACTGTGGCGGCATGGCATTTCAGGCGACCGGCCCATCGTGTTATTGCGTGTCTCCGAACCTGAAGACCTGACCCTTGCTGAACAAATGCTGCGCGCCCATGAGTATTGGCGCATGAAATGCCTTGCCGTTGATATTATTATTTTGAATGAAAGGAAACTGTCTTATATCGAGAATTTGCAGTCTTTGTTGGTCAGTATGGTGCGCGAGAATCAGGCACTTTCGGCCCATCATGAACATGCAAACCATGGTACGATTTTTGTCATGCGGGCCGACCAGTTCTCGACAGAAGACCGGTTATTGCTGCAAACAGCAGCACGTGCGGTGTTGGTCAGCAATCGGGGTACGTTGGCCGAGCAACTGTTGCGGCACCCAAGGCCAGATGCCGCTTTCGTTGTCCCCATGCCAAAACCGAGTGCCGTTGCCGATGCAACCCCGTTGGCGGTTCCTCCGCTTGAATTCTTCAATGGGCTGGGCGGGTTTGCCGAAGAGGGTCGCGAGTATGTCATCGTACACGACAAAGGCCAATGGACACCGACCCCTTGGGTCAATGTCATCGCCAACCCTTCTTTTGGCTTCATGGTGTCCGAGTTGGGCAGCGGTTGCACGTGGTGTGGCAACAGCCGGGAAAACCAGTTGACGCCTTGGTCAAACGATCCTATTAGCGACCCGCCGGGCGAAGTTTTCTATATTCGTGACGACGAAACCAACGAATTGTGGAATCCGACCGCGTTACCGATCCGGGTTGACGATGCCAGTTATGTGATCCGCCACGGGCAAGGCTATAGCCGCTTTGAACATAGTTCCCATGGGATTCACAGCGAATTGCTGCAATTCGTGAGCCAGGACGACCCCGTCAAAATCTCAAGCTTGACCTTGACCAATCGATCCGGGCGAGGCCGAAAGCTCACGGTTGTGGCTTATGTGGAATGGGTATTGGGTGCCTCGCGCAGCGTGACTGCGCCTCACCTCATTACCGAACTGGATGCGGAAACCGGGGCGATTTTTGCCCACAACCCTTGGAGCATGGAATTCGGCCAGCATGTCGCTTTTGCCGATCTTGCCGGACATCAGACTGGGTGGACTTGCAGTCGGGCCGATTTCATCGGTCGCAACGGGAGTCTGGATGCCCCTGCGGGTTTGCTCAACCACAAGCCACTCAAAAACCGGGGTGGCGCAGGTCTGGACCCTTGCGCGGCGCTGGAGATGACGCTTGAACTTGAACCCGGTGAGTGTGCCGAAATCGTCTTCCTGCTGGGGCAAGGGAGTGACCGCGCCCAAGCGAGCGAGTTGGTTCGGCGCTACCGGGCAACCGAGCTTGCAAGCACATTTGCCAGCGTGAAACAGTCTTGGGATCAGGTTCTCACCAAGGTTCAGGTAAAAACCCCAAACCGGGAACTCGATATTCTATTAAATCGATGGTTGCTTTATCAAACCCTCAGTTGCCGCCTATGGGCCAGGGCTGGTTTTTACCAAGCGGGGGGGGCTTTCGGTTTTCGCGATCAACTTCAGGATAGCATGGCGTTAACCGTGGCTACGCCCTACTTGACCCGCGCCCACCTACTGCGCGCCGCCGCGCGCCAGTTTGTCGAGGGCGATGTGCAGCATTGGTGGCATCCGCCCACGGGTCGTGGGGTGCGCACCCGCTTTTCCGACGACCGGATCTGGCTACCCTATGCCGTCTCGCATTATGTCAAAGTCAGTGGCGATGCCGACGTGCTTGATGAAATCGTGCCGTTTTTAGAAGGGCCAGTACTGGGCGCGGAACAGGATGATGCCTATTTTGAACCCACCCAGTCATCACAACAGGCGACTTTGTTCGAGCATTGCGCCCGTGCCATTGACTTGAGCTTGGGCATAGGTTCGCACGGACTGCCCCTGATGGGGAGCGGCGATTGGAATGACGGCATGAACCGGGTGGGCAACCAAGGCAAGGGCGAAAGCGTATGGTTGGCGTGGTTTATGCTGTCCACTCTGCCCGAATTCGCCAGTTTGGCGGAGGCGCGAGGGGAACACGAACGGGCCACTCGCTGGCGGCTGCATGACATCCAACTTAAGGCGGCGGTGGAAACCGAGGGATGGGACGGGGCTTGGTATCGCCGTGCCTATTTCGATGACGGCACACCCTTGGGTTCCGCTTCCAACGCCGAATGCCGCATTGATTCAATCACCCAGACTTGGGGAGTCATGTCCGGTGCTGCCGACGAGGAGCGGGCCAAGCGTGCGATGCATTCGATGCGTGAATATCTCGTCCGCCAAGGCGACGACTTGGTGTTGCTGTTCACCCCACCCTTCGACAAAACCGAGCATGACCCCGGTTATATCAAGAGCTATCCGCCCGGTGTCCGGGAGAACGGGGGCCAGTACACCCATGCCGCCATCTGGTCCGTCATCGCCTATGCCATGCTCGGCGAAGGGGATCAAGCGGCGGAGTTGCTGCGGATGCTGAACCCAATCAACCGCACGTCCACCCGCACAGGCGTTTACGCCTACAAGGTCGAGCCGTATGTCATAGCGGCCGACATTTATGCCGAACCTCCCCATGTACGGCGTGGCGGTTGGACTTGGTACACGGGCGCTGCCGGGTGGTTTTACCGGGCCAGCATGGAATGGATGCTGGGCTTGCAAGTCCGATCCGGGCAATTGACAATCGCCCCCTGCATCCCTAAATCATGGCCCGGCTATGTCATGACCTATCAACACCACAATACCCCGTATGAAATCACCGTTGAAAATCCAAACAGCGTATCTAGGGGTATTGCCTTACTGGAACTGGACGGGGAGCGCCAGTCCAATGGCAGGGGCATCAGTTTGCAGGATGACGGGCAACCGCATCAGGTGAGAGTGGTGTTGGGCTGAAGCCTTTGGATGATGGTAACGGCCTAATCACACCGACACATCAACCCCGCATCCAGGCATGGTAACGCCCCACCCAGCGCAGCAGCCGTTCCGGCGCATGGGCGCGTTTCCAAGCACCGGCGGCGTATTTGTTGGCTTCCGACCAAGTCGGGTAGGTGTGGATGGTGGACAGTATCTGATTAAGCCCCAGCCCGTGCCGCATCGCGAGCACGAATTCTGCCAACAGGTCGCCGGCATGTTCGCCAACAATGATGGCACCGAGTATCTTGTCCTTGCCCGGTGCGGTCAGCACTTTGACGAAACCATGCGCCGCCTCGTCGGTAATGGCGCGGTCGAGATCATCCAAATCATAACGCACGACCTCGTAGGCAATGCCTTGGGCCTGCGCTTCATGCTCCGACAGTCCGACATGGGCGACTTCCGGGTCGGTGAAGGTGGTCCACGGAATCACCGAATAATCGGCCTTGAAGCGCTTGAACCCGCCAAATAGCGCATTGACTGCCGCAAACCACGCCTGATGGGCGGCGGTGTGGGTGAATTGGAACGGACCCGCCACATCGCCTGCGGCATAGATGTTGGGGTACAGCGTTTGCAACCAAGCGTTGGTTTCGAGAGTGCCTTGTGCCGTCGTCGCTATGCCGAGTTCCTCCAAGCCAAAGCCCTCGGTGCGGGCCGTCCTGCCTACGGCACACAGTAGCGCATCGAAACTAAGCGCTTCCTCGTCACCGCCGTTTTGATGGCGCACGATTAGACGCTGCTCGTCACCTTCAGCCTCACAACGGAGGGTTTCGGCATGGGTCAACACACGAACCCCGTCTGCTTGCAATGCCGCCTCGACCAAAGCGACGGCATCGCCATCTTCGCGCCGCATCAACCGGGTGCGAGCCACCTGCGTCACCTGACAGCCTAGGCGGGCGAAAGTCTGGGCCAATTCGCAACCGACCGGCCCACCCCCCAGCACAACCAAGCGGTCGGGACGCTTAGTGAGTGACCAAATCGTGTCGGAAGTGTAGTATCGCACCGTTTCCAGCCCCGGAATGTGCGGGATAGTGGGGCTTGCTCCGCTGGCGATGACAATGGCGCGAGTGGTCAAAACCTGCCCGTTGACCTCCACCGTCCACGGCGAGGTGATCCGCGCATCGCCAATCACGACATCCACCCCCAGTGCCGTGTAGCGCTCCACCGAATCATGCGGTTCGACCGTAGCGATGACCCGATGCACACGGGCCATCACATCGGCGAAATCATATTCGACCTCAACGCGGGCGATGCCCAGCGATTGCGAAACCCGCGTCTGTTTTAGGAAGTGGGCCGTGCGTATCAGCGCCTTGGACGGCACACACCCCGTATTCAGGCAATCGCCGCCCATGCGGTGCTTTTCGATCAAGCTTACTTTCGCCTTGGTTGCCGCCGCAATATAAGCCGTCACCAAACCCGCCGCCCCTGCACCGATCACCACTAGGTTGCGGTCGAAACGAGCCGGCTTTTTCCATCGCCGATAAAGCTTGCGCGACTTGACAGCGTCCGCCAACTGGCGTGCCATTAGGGGAAACACGCCCAACAGCGCGAAGGACAACAGCAAACCAGGCGATAGAATGCCGGACAGTGACTCGATCTTCGCCAATTGCGTACCCGCATTCACATAGACGATAGTCCCGGCCAACATGCCCAGTTGGCTGACCCAGTAAAAAGTGAGGGTGCGCAAGGAGGTCAAGCCCATCGCCAGATTGATGACGAAAAATGGGAACACCGGAACCAGCCTGAGGGTGAACAGGTAAAGCCAGCCATCGCGGGCCATGCCCTCGTCAATGCCCTTCAGCCGTTCGCCAAAGCGGGACTTGACCGCGTCACGGAATAGAAAACGGGCAGCGAGGAAGGCCAGTGTCGCCCCGATGGACGAGGCGAAGGACACCAACACCGTACCCCACAGCAACCCGAACATGGCCCCGCCAGCCAAGGTCATCACGGTCGCTCCGGGCAATGACAACCCGGTGACTGCCACATAAAGGAGGCCGTAAAGGGCGGCGGCGAGAAAAGGATTGGCGGCTTTAAAGGCGGCCACCGACTCCTGTTGGGCTTTCAGCGCTTCCAGCGTGAAAAACCGCTGGAGGTCCAAGGCGAAAAAAGCCACGACGCACGTTAATAGTGCAATGATAAGGCTGGCGCGGTAACGGTTCATGACAGGTTTCCAAAAATTTGCCCATTCGTCGCTTCGGCAGCACACTGGTACCCAAGGACCCATTCGAAAATCAAATCTACTCACAAGCCTTGTAAGCTTCGGGAGGCGGTTCGTGGGGCGGCTCTGCCGAATGTTGGACAGTGGTGCCGCTAGTGGTAGGCGTTTGGGCCGGCGGCTCTACCGCCCCTGCCCACACCCAACAACAAAACAGGGCCGCGACCGAAAATATGCGTGTTATTGTAGCGTTCATTGAAGAACCCTCTCTATTTATTTGGATAATGATGGGTAGGTTTAAACAAACGTCACTAAAATCCCATCACTTCCTACTTTTGCTGGATTCGTGTGGATTTTTCGGCTTGGTGAATGGTTGGATTGTTTGCAACACGCGAAGGTAAATGCCTAGCATCCGACCATAATCCAAAAGCAAAGAGCCATTACCGCCGAAAAAGGCGAAGCACTACCAGTCGCATGTGTTAAGCTATCAATATCAATATTAAAGTAGGCGTACAACATGCAGGTTTTGTTACATCTTCCTGACGATCTTGCCATTAGGTTCAAGGCGGCCGTACCGAAAAAGGCCAGGAGCGCCTTTGTGGCTGATTTGCTGACCAAGGCACTACCCGAGGCTGACGATGCCTTGTATCGCCTCGCATTGGCTGTCGAAGGTGATACCGAGCTATCCGAAATGGCTTCCGAGTGGGATTCAACCGCAGGAGACGGGATTGAATCGCGGTGAAGTCTGGTGGGTCAACCTCGATCCGACTCAGGGCAGTGAAATCCAGAAGACACGCCCCGCCGTGATACTGACGGTCAATGCCCTGAATCGGGCTCGGCGGACGGTTGTCGTCGTGCCCCTTTCAAGTTCTGCCACACCACGGCCTCCGATTGTTGTCAGCGTCCCTTCTGCCGGGGCTGGTTCTGTCGCGGTTTGCGACCAAGTCAGGGCGGTTGACAAGTCCAGGCTTACCGAACGCATTGGTCAAATATCCGAATCCGACTTAACCGCCATCGGCGCTGGCATTGCCCAAGTGCTGGGCTTGGTCCGTTAGGCCACAGGTTCGTGCTGATAGCAAATAGTGAGTGGGTGAGTTTGCACAAACGGACAAAAACTCTTACAGGTTTTTTTTGGCATCCTTTTTCGATACATCAACTAACTTTGACCAACTTCTCAAATTCATCGGCAGGCAAAGGCTTTGAAAACAGGTATCCCTGCCCATAATAGCACCCGATTTGTTTGAGGATATCGTACTGGCCTTGAGTCTCGATGCCTTCTGCGATGACTTTTATGCCTAGTTTGTGCGCCATTACGACGATGGCTTCACACAGGGCCAGATCATTAGAATTTGGGGCTAGATTTTGTACGAAAGACCGGTCGATCTTTAGTTGGTCGAAGGGTAAGCGTGTCAGATAAGCCAGCGATGAATAGCCAGTGCCGAAATCGTCCAATGAAAAGCGTATCCCAACCTCCTTGAGTGTATTCATTTTGGAGATGGCATCGCCAAGCTCGGCAAGAACCACAGTTTCGGTAAGTTCAAGCATCAATTTGCTAGGATCAATCCCAGTATCCCTGACTATCTCAAGAACCTCGTTGACAAAATTGGGTTGATGAAATTGACGCACACTGATGTTGACGGAAAGATATAAGTGTAACCATTCAGTGTTTCTTTCCCAGGATTTTAGTAAAGCACAAGCGGATTCTAGCACCCACTGCCCGATGGGTTGGATAAGCCCGGTTTCCTCTGCCAGCGGAATAAATTCATGGGGGGAAATCAACCCTTGCTTGGGGTGATCCCAACGCAACAGCACTTCGACCCCAATCATTTGTTGGTCGTGACCTACCTCGGTCTGACAAAAGAGTTTAAATTGGTTTTTCGCTAAGGCATGGCGTAAATCATTGATCAGAGAGACTTGTGCGTTGATGGACAACTGCATCTGGGAATCGAAGAAACATAGGGTATTGCGGCCCGCATTCTTGGCTTGGTACAAGGCAATGTCCGCCTGTTTTAGTAATTCGTCGGGGGTAGTGTTCTGCCCGAAGAACAAGGTGATGCCAATACTGGCGCTACAGTAGCGCTCGTGACTGGCGAGAGAATAAACTTGGTTGAGCCTGTCGAGAATTTTCCCACCGACTTTTTGGATATGGGCGGTAGCCGCTTCGGGATCACCATCCAGCCCTATCAGCATCACTACGAATTCGTCACCCCCTAGGCGTGCCACCGTGTCACACTCACGCACACAGGCGCTGATGCGGCTTGCCACTTCTTGCAGTAGCTGGTCGCCCTTGTCATGGCCCAAGGTATCGTTCAGTATTTTAAAGTTGTCAAGATCAATGAACATCAGTGCACCATGCAGTCTGCTGCGGACGCTGGTCGCCAAGGCTTGTTGCAACCGGTCCAACAAAAGCCGACGGTTGGGTAGTTGAGTCAGCGGGTCGTAGAAAGCCAACTGCTTGATTTCTTCCTCCGCCTGTTTGCGTTCGGTGATGTTGGTGATGGCTGCCACAAAACCGGCAACCTGTCCGGCCCCGTCGCGCATCGGTGCATAACGCACGGCCATGACTTTGCGCCCCCCTGGGGTTTCCTGCAACTCAATCTCGAACTCGACAGGCTGGCCGGTCAAGGCTTGCAGCATATAGGGTTGGGCTTGGGCGAAGGCTTGCCCGCCAATTATTTTGCGGACATGCTGACCGTAAAAAGCCTCGGGCGACAGTCCAAACAATTCCGAATAGCGTCTGTTCACGAAGCGGTAGCACAGTTCCCTGTCTACCTCTGCAAGAAGTATGGGGGCGACATCCGTAATCTGTCGCAGACGTTCCTCGCTATTTTTCAGCGCCTCTTCGACCTGTTTGTGCTCGGTGATATCCTGAAATATCCCATAAAGTCGCACAGTCTGGCCGTTAACCCTATCAGCGTTGCCGATGGTGCGCACCCACAAGTGATTTCCCTTGGCTGTGATAAACGGTAATTCAAGATCAAAAGACTCGCCTTGAGTCAGAGTTCGCTCAATGGCCTCCTTCAGGATCGCTCTGGCATCAGGTGCGTAAAAGTTAATTGCATCTTCCAATTTGGGCTGAAAATGTAGATCCACTTGATGAATCCGGCAGGTCTCCTCAGTCCATGTCAACTTATTGGTCGTCAGGTCTAGACTCCAGCCACCCACTTTGGCAACGCGGCTCATCTCGCGCAACAACTCCTCGCTCGCCCGCAGCGCGTATTCTGCCTGTTTGCGCTCGGTGATGTCGAGCATGAAACCGCTCCAGACTACGATATCGCCTAGTAGTGCCAGATTCGGTCTTGACGACAACTGAATCCATTTCAAACAACCGGAACGTGTCCGTATACGGACCTCTGCTGAAAAGGACGTTCCTTTCCTGTTGGCGACCCTATCCTCAGATTTAAGTCGTTCCATGTCTTCTGCGAATACAAGTTCCCAGAACATGCCAGCATCCGCAAGCAGATCATCTTCACTAAGTTCCAGAATCTCGCGGCATTTCGGCCCTACATAAAGGAATTGGCTGCTACCGTCCGGTTTCAGCACATAGTCATACAGCATGCAGGGAATGACGGCAGCGAGGCGGGAAAAATGACTCTCATCCCCGACATAAGGGGTTACTGATTGAGGGGGGTCAGATTTTTCGGCATGCATCAGTTGTTCATCAGCTAATGCTTAGGTTGCGTCGGCGAGATGCTTTGCTTGAGTAAAACAAGGCTTTGCTGGTTCACACCGATGAGTCCTCGCCGCGTGGCATCGAAATCAACCAGAATGGAGATCACCACCGTGATCAAGATTGGCAAGACAACTTGGGAGAAAGCCGTCCGCTTTCCGGTCGCACCGGCAGCGTAACCCGTGGCCCAACAGCCGCAGCATGCAACCAGCAACAACAGCAACCAAACAGAGCCGGGGACGTGATTCCTCATTGCCGCCAAACGAGTGGAGTCAAGGTCAATGGTTTCGTTGAGCGAAGTGACGAACGTCGCGGTCAAGGGCGTAGGCGCTGCTTTCCCTGTCTCGACTGCATGGACCCAAAGCTGTTGCTGAATCCGAGCCGAGTTCTGTTCGGTAGTGGCAATTTTCATCGCGTCGTTTCCAGCCTCGTAAAATTCCAATCGAACATCGACATAGTTCCGCAACAAGTTTTCCACCTCGGTATGATGTGGCTCCGGCAGGAATGCGGCACGGAGGAACGTGGTGCCAATTGAATTCGCTTCCTGAACCACAAGATCACGGCGGGTATCATAACGTTGCACCGCCATGGCGAAGGTGAAGCCGAGCAGCAGTGCAAGTAGTCCGAGCACTGCACCTTGGATGGTTCCGATCTGGCTCTTACGCGCTTCGTCACTGGTATTGTGCAGATGCAAGCCCAGTCTGTAACCCCATTCCGCAAGCAGCAATAACAGGGCCGCGACGATGAAAATCACGCTCCATTGACTGGAAAAGATATGATTGACGATTTCGTCCATTATTATTCTTCGCAATTTGATAAGGTTACTGGCATTTCAATGGATCGAAGTGGTCGGTCGCATAGCAGAAAAGCCAATGGGAACGGGGGAGCCATTGCCTGTTTCTAAATGTACGCATTCGGATTACTGAACAGCTATTTTGGGAATGGCTCGCCGTCTCCAACGGATGTAAGGAATGCACACAAGTGCCGAGGCGAACAGATAGGCCGCCACGAGCGCCAAGGTTCTAGGCCCCCGCACATTGGCCGCTATTAGCAGGGCCAAGCCAATATGCCGCGTCGCACAAGACACGGCTAGGGAACTGCGACGCCCCTCATCCGGGCCGCCCAGCCAATGTCCAATGGCTAAGGCCAGCCCGGTAAAGCTGGCAAAGGCGAGCAGTGAAGGTAGCCCGATTTCTGCAATTTGACGCCAACTGGAAAAAATGAACGCCAGCGCACCAAATGCCAGCAGCACCCCGGCAATACGCATGATGGGGTCACCCAGCCGCTCAGCCCAGGCTGGGGCAAATTCACGTAGCGCCATTCCTACCGCAAGCGGCAGTAAAAACGTCTTTAGGATGGTGGCGGCGACTCGTCCGATGTCAATGTCTGCCTCGACCGGAATCAGTGGCTGCAACAAGGCCAGCGAGGCCGGCACGGTGAGGATCGCCGCCAGCGAAGTCGCCACCACGAGACTGAACACATAGGAGGGGTCGCCGCCGAGCTTGATAAGCTTGCGCGGTAAAAGCGGCGCACCCGCCGAAATGGAAAGGAACAAAAGCCCGATCTTGGTGGCTCGGGGAAGGTCGAACGCCAACGTCATGGTGATTGCCACGAGTGGAACCAGCACATACATCGCCAGGAAAGATCGGGCAAGCAAAGAGGGATGCCGCCATATCCAAAATAAATCATCGCGGGTGGCGCTGAGTCCCGTGGCAAAGACCAGTGAGGCAATGGCAAGCTTTAACGTCAATAGCATCATCGGTAACTCCTCAAGGATAAAAAAAGCTCGTCATTTCTTGCCCAAGGCCGGTTTCTCGTGAGGCAAACCACCGTCGTCAATGTCGTAATTGGGATCAAACACCGTTTCGCCTTGCGCACCAACAAAGCCCGGTTGTGCCTTAATCCACTCGCTGGGCTTTTGTTCCTTGGCATACGCGATTAGACGGGCTTCCAATTCCTTGACAATATCAGGGTGTTGATCGGCGACGTTGGTTTTCTCGGCAGGGTCTTTGGCGAGATCAAACAACTCGGTTTTTCCGGGCAGGGTCGCCCACTTCACCAGTTTCCAATTACCTTTGCGGACTGCGCCACGGATGGACTCGACGTTGATAAGAATATCCTCATTGGGGGATGGCTTGCCTTCCTTCAGGGTCGGCCAGATATCCTTGCCGTCGAAGGGGTGGTCCGCGCTACCCGCTCCCCCACTGAGGGCCAGCAAGGTGGGCATGATGTCCACCATGTGCATGGGTTCGGTCACGACACGCGGTTGCAGCTTGGCCGGCCAGTTGGCGAATGCAGGCACACTCACCCCACCTTCATACAGGCTGCCTTTGCCGCCGCGTAGCGAGCCATTTGACGCGGGGGCTTTGGCTCCCTGCTCGATTCCTCCGACTTCGCTGTCCCTTTCTTCCTTGGACTTGGAACCGCTGGCAAACATGCCGCTGGTGGCGCCGCCGTTGTCACTGGCAAAAATGATAAGTGTGTTATCGCGTAGGTGTTTCTTATCCAATTCGGCAACGATGCGCCCTATTTGGTCGTCCAACGCGGTGATCATGCCCGCGTAAGCCTTGCGCTGCTTGTCCTGTATGGCGGGGTAACGATCCATGTATTCCTGCGGCACTTGGTAGGGCGCGTGTGGAGCCATGGAAGCAAAGTAGAGGAAAAACGGCTGTTTTCCATCTTGCTGGTCGATCAACTTGACCGCCTCGTCGCCGATCAGCGTGGTGTAGTAGCCCGGCTCCTTCAAGAATTTACCATTGCGCTGCCAATCGACAACGCCGCCGCGTTCACGGGTAAAGTAATTCACCTCACCCATGACATTACCGTAGAAATGGTCAAAACCACGGTTTTGCGGCCAATATTTCTGATCCGCATGGCCGAGGTGCCATTTTCCAGTCATCAAGGTCTTGTAGCCCGCCTCCTTAAGCGCTTGAGGCAAGGTGCGTTCATCCACTGGCAAGCCATAGGTATGGCTGGGGAAAATCACCAGCGTCTGCAATCCGTGGCGCATCGGATAACGGCCCGTCATCAACGCAGCACGGGAAGGAGTGCAGACCGGCTGTCCGTAGAACGACTCCATGCGGACCCCTTCAGTGGCAAGCTTGTCGATATTGGGTGTTTTGATCTCGCCGCCGCGATAACCCAGGTCTGCGTTACCGAGATCGTCAGCCATGATGAAGATGATGTTGGGCTTGGAATCTTGGGCAAGGGCTAAGCCCCAAGCACACAGGCCGATGCTGAGCACAATCAGGCAACGGACAAGTTTATTTTTTTTCATAGGGTTTTCTCTTGTAATGTGAGTTTTCGGAAGTCAAAACTGATAAACCAGTTTCAGCCAGTAGTAATCGCCCTTCAAACGGTTCTTGACCTCAATTTCCGGTAGCCATCTGAATTCGGCGACAAAAGTTTCTTTGTCGCCATGCGGCAAGACATAGGTAAGGGCAGGACCAACGCCCACGGTATGCCCCTTGAAATCGCCTAGGGTTGCCCCCGGACTGCTATCGCCAGTCACCTGTTGCTGGTAGAACGCTTCTGCGCCGATGCCAAGAAACCCAGGACCCGCTGGCAGGAGTTGTTGAATGCTGGCTTCGAAGTGCAGTATCGAGCCGCTGGTATAGTCGGTTGCGGTGTTTTTGGTATTGGCTGTGATTCCCCCATGCAATGCGGCATTGAAGCCGATTTTGTCATTGTTGTAAGACACACCCGTAATGGGGTCGAAAGTCCAGTAGTTGAGTCCGGGGTTTGCCAATCGGTCGGTCTTGTACTCGCCCGTGGGCGCATAGATTGGCAGTAGCGCGTTGATTTGCCAAAACCCCGTTTTCCATGCCATCATTAAAGGCATCAGCATCATATCGCCCACACCGTTCGCGCTGTCTTGCCGTAACTGACGGTTGCCAATGGGTGTTCTGACTTCTGCCGTGGCGCTCATCCACACATAGGGCAGGTACGCGCCCAGACTGTAGTGGGCACCCAATACCATCTGCTCGAAAGTATAGAGACCGCCGAACAATACTGCGTCGCTAGTGGCATTCAAACCGGCGGCAAGCAATCCAGAGACCGGAATG
Organism: uncultured Methylococcaceae bacterium; assembly: GCA_903930145.1. Taxonomy (GTDB): domain Bacteria; phylum Pseudomonadota; class Gammaproteobacteria; order Methylococcales; family Methylococcaceae; genus Methylumidiphilus. The sequence goes on along the minus strand of CAIYXP010000191.1, from coordinate 125,962 downwards.
GCTTCGGATGATGACGCACTCCCGGCGTAATGGAGATACATAGGTTCGACCACCCAGCCCGGCTTGGTGGGTGCGAGGTCGATCAACGTGGCGATACCTCCCGGCAAGTAATGCCCCGTACCGCCCTGAGCCGCCTTGGCATCTGAAGGCGAGGCTGCATACACAACTAATGCGTACCCTACTAAATTCCGAACAAGTCGAAGAAATCCACGTCCCTTCAAAAAATCGAGTGTCATCATGATTCCTCTTATTTTGAGTGCCTCATGGGGTTCAGTTCGGTTGTTTAATCTTCAGTATCTGCGATTGTATCCCTTCGATGGTCTTGCCCATTTGCGCACTCAGTCCAACTTGCCGGACTGGAAACTCCCTGAAAGTTGCCAAATGCTGCTCGATGATGCCGAGGATAGGTGTCAGCACCCAACCCTTGTGTTCCGCGTATTGCCGGTTAAGGTCGCCCCATTGGCGCTCGAACGGGTCCATTAACAAATTGGTTATCATCGGGCGACCAAGATTCAGCAACGGGTCATCCCAATGCCCGTCATACTTAGCCGAAAAGGTGATCTTGAACTGCTTGTAGCGGATTGCGGTCAGGATGGCTTCGTCGTAATAGAAGATGGAGTCGCGAGCGGATTGCTCGCCTTTGCCAGTGAAAAGTGCCGTCTGATCGAAACCATCGAGATGCAGCTTGTAATTCCGTCCTCCATAAGTCGATCCTTGCTTTAATTTGTCAACGACATTTGATTCACCAGCGGCTGCGGCCAATGTCGGCAACAAATCGGTCATATCGACGATCTCGCTACTCACCCGCCCACCCTCGGTGCCGGGCCAGCGGATCACGAACGGCACGCGCAAGCCGCCTTCCCACGTCGTGCCTTTGTCGCCCCGAAATGGCGAAGTACCGCCCTCGGGCCACATGTACTGGTAAGCCCCGTTGTCGGTGGTATAGATGACGATGGTGTTCTTGGCAAGCCCGGTCTTATCCAGCTTGTCCAGCAGTTGCCCGACATGGGCATCGTGTTCCTTAAGCCCGTTGCCATAGATGTCTTCACGGCCCGCACGGGATTGACCCTCGGATTCTTTCTTCAGATGGATGAATACGTGTTGACGGGACGAGTTATGCCATAAGAAAAATGGCTTGCCGTCTTTAACGCGACGGTCTAGAAAATCCAGCGATTTTGCCGCGACTTCATCGTCGAAGGTCTTCATCCGCTCGACCGTCAACGGGCCTTCATCCTTGGTCGGGCCATTGGCCGTGCCTGACACGATGCCGCGTGGGTCAAACTTCTTGCGAAACTCGGGATTGGTGGGTCGATCCGGGTCTTCAAGGTCTTCGTTGCCGTTAAGATGGTAGAGATTGCCCCAGAATTCATCGAACCCATGCCGATGCGGCAAATGCTCTTCCAAGTCGCCGAGATGATTCTTGCCGAACTGGGCTGTGGCATAGCCCTTGGCCTTCAGAATTTCCGCCAGCGTGATGTCTTCCTTTTGCAATCCGGCTGGCGAACCGGTTGTGCCGACCGTCGTTAGTCCTGTGCGCACTGGCAATTGTCCGGTGATGAACGCTGCCCGTCCGGCGGTGCAACTTGGTTGGGCGTAGAATGAAGTGAGCTTCAGCCCTTCCTTGGCGAGGCGGTCGATATTGGGGGTTTTGACGCCCATGATGTCACCTCCAAATGAGGAGACATTCATCCAGCCAACATCGTCGCCAAAAATGACAAGAATATTAGGTGGCTTTTCTGCTGCGTACAGGTTTGAATAGTTAAGAAGGCCGAATAATACGGCTAGTAGGGTAAACAACTGTTGCATTGGGATGCTCCTTTTTTGGATGGACAGATTTGCCGATTGTTCGCCCGTTGTGGGTGGATATGCGGAAGGGCCATGCCGCTCCACCCACAATCGTGGATCAATCCCTAGCCTTGTTTCGATTAAGCCTGCTTTGGGCCAACGGTTATGGCTTAGGCGGATTCGGGCTATTATTGGTCGCTATCCAAAACCGGCTAATCGGTTTCTGATCCTTGAGGGCGTTTTCGGCGACGAGGCAAAATTCGCCTTTGCGGTCAGAGCCTTCGGCCACGAACAAACCGACATAGACCCCGAAATTCATTGCCACTTTGTTTTCGAGGTCGCGTTGTTCGGCCAAGGTGCGTTTAATGCCATCCGCAGACAGTTTGGCGAATTCTTCTTTGAACTTATTCTGGTCTAGGTCGATGGCGACGCAGAAATCGGAGAGCACTGCCGCTTCGGCGGCCTGCCTTATGACCTTCTGCTTTTCTTCACCTAATAGGGCGGTCACTTTACTATCGAGTTTGTTTAGTTGAGCCTCAAACTTGAGGGCGGGGACGGGCGGCGGCGTGGCAGCTTTCATGGCTGCTTTTTTGTCCGCATGGGTGACGCTGGGGGCTAGGGTGGCAATCAAAGATAAAGCCAGGAAATATTTCCACATAACGATGAACCTCGGTTTCTGGAGCATTTAGGTAAAATCTGACACAAAGCTTATTACATCAACAGATTTGCAAGAGCATGCATTCGTTTCAGCGATGCCTACGACCGCCACCGCCGCCAACGCGACCACCATGACCACCACCACCATGACCGCCAGCGCCAATTTTGTTGCCTCTGTTGGTGGTCCTATCAACGCTTCTGTTGCCTTTGTTGACGGTGTTGCCGCTTACATTGACGCTTTTGTTGACGTTGACATCATTATGACCCCGTCCACGACCGCCGCCGTAATAGGCCGGCCCCCCATAACCCCCTCCGTAGTACCGGTCATCGTTGTTGTTGCTCAAGGCAACGCCCAAGGCTGCGGCTCCCATTGCTGCGCCCGCCACGCCGGCCGTCGCGCCGTAGTCAATCTCTTTTTGACCCGTGGCGGGGTTGTAGGTCTGACAGCCTGCCGCCAATCCCAGTGCGAGCACGGGGGCCATAAGACCCTTAAGTAATTGAAATCTCACTATGCGCATTTGTCTTAATCCTCAATTATTAAACTCAAAAAAAATCCTAAAAGGACGCCAATCATCGGCCTTGCCGAATCACTTCAACTCCACTTGAACTTTACTGATCTTCCCCTCAAACCTAAACGGCGCACGGTCAAAATAGGCCAGTGACACCGGCGACCCAAGGTCAACCCCGACATCAAAGCTCTCGCTGGCGGTGAAGGCAGCGGGGACGGTGCGTTTGACGCTGGCGCGGGCGGCTTCACTGCCATCGACAGTCAATATCACGTCTGCCTGTGCGCCGGGTTTGGCTATCGTGGTATCCACTTCGATTGTGTGTTTACCAGACCCTAGCTTGGTTTTGGATCGGGCAGTGGTGCGCTCGATGATCATCATATTGTACTCGTAAACCAAATCGCCCTTGTCCATGAACAAGGTGAGTCCGCCGGATGCCCCGCCCAGTGCATATAAAACCCCCGATGCGTTCTCGCCAGTCTCGGCTTCGATGGTGACATGGTTGCTCTCGCGGCCCAAACCGGGGGCGGTGAATTCCGGCATACGGGTCGTGTTCGCATCAAACTGCCAGCTTGTATAAGGGGTTTTGATGCGGTCCTCCGGGTGGAGGCGCAGCCAAATGCCAGCCCCAATTGGGAAAACTTGATTGGCCTTGGCTTCTTTCAGGAATGCCGATTGCATGGCTTCCAGCCGTTTAGGTTCCTTCGCCGCCAGATTGTTGGCTTGGGAAAAGTCAGTCTGCAAATTATACAGTTCCCAAACGTCTTTTCCCGAATCCCAAGTCGCCAGCCCCGGACTGACTGTCAGCCATGGCGTCAATGGGCCGAAAGTGCTGGCAAACCAGCCGTCTTGGTAAATGCCCCGGCTGCCGTTATTGTCAAAATATTGAATGTGCTTGTGACCGGCTGCTTGCCCATTGGCGAAGGTGTAGGCCATGCTGACCCCGTCAATGGGGTCTTGTTTGAAGCCATCCACTATCGTGGGCGGTTTGATGCCGAGAATGTCATAGATCGTCGGCGCGATGTCGTTGACATGGTGGAACTGCGAACGCGGGGTCTTGTCCGGCTGGATATGCGAAGGCCAGGAAACCGCCAGCGGATTGCGCGTGCCGCCGAAGTGCGAGGCGACTAGCTTGGTGTGATGAAAGGGTGTGCCGCCAGCCCACGCCCATCCGGCATGGTACATATTGTCCACTTTAGGCCCGCCGAGTGCATCCAACCCGCCAAGCTGATTTAATGCCTCGATTTGTTGTTCGACGGTATTGGGGATTTGGTTTTGTGCCAGCAATTCGCTGATGCTGCCATTCTGGCCTTCCGCGCTGGAGCCGTTGTCGCCAAAAATATAAAACACCAGCGTGTTGTCGCGGATGCCTTCACGGTCCAGTTCGTCAATCACCTTGCCAGCCTGCACATCGACATGTTCGACAAAACCGGCAAACACCTCCATCAAACGAAGCTGGAAAGCCCGTTCCGATTCGGGGATGCTGCCCCATGCAGCCATCGTCTCGGCCCGTGGCGTGAGTTGAGTGTCCGCCGGAATCCAGCCAAGTTCCTTCTGCCGCTTGAAGGTGGCTTCGCGCAAGGCATCCCATCCGCCATCAAACTTACCCTTGTATTTGTCGGCATACTCTTTGAATACATGATGCGGCCCATGCGCAGCACCGGGTGCCCAGTACAGCAAAAACGGCTTGTCGGGTGCAAAGGCGCGATGTCTGCGCATCCACACAATCGCCTTGTCCGCCAAGTCTTCGCTCAGATGATATTTTTCATCACGAGGCGGTTCGATGGGGTTGAGATTCTCAAACAAGCGCGGCTCCCATTGGGAGGTTTCACCAGCCAGAAATCCATAGAAATAATCGAAACCCATGCCTTCCCCAGTCGGCCAGAGGGTGAACGGACCCATCGCCGTGGTTTCGGTGGCAGGGGTGTTGTGCCATTTGCCGAAGGCGGCGGTCTTGTAGCCATATTCGCCCAAGACTTTTGCCAAGCTTGCCGATGTCCTCGGAATCACCCCGGTGTAACCGTCCCAGTCCACAGCCCGCTCGGCGATGGTACCGGAACCTACGCGCTGGTGGTTGCGCCCGGTCAGTAACGAAGCGCGGGTTGGCGAACAGATTGCTGTGGTGTGGAAAGCGTTGTAGCTTAGCCCCTGATTGGCTATGCGGGTTAGTGTGGGCGTGTGAATCGGACCACCGTAGGTATCCGGCAAACCAAAACCCACATCATCCAACAGGATAATGAGTATATTCGGCGCATCCTTGGGTAGATGATCCTTTGCCATCCGCCGTTGATGTTTGGAATCCTGCAATCTTGGTGCGGCCACGCTGGCTGAAGGAGTTGGTGGGAATGGCAAGACCGATCCATCAGCGGCAGGAAGTGCGGCATACCCTTCAGCATTCACTAAAACCAAAAGGCCAAACAGGGCGGTAGGTAGCAAGTGCATTTTATTCATAGGGAATGATTCCTCACTTAAATTAACCATGGTCGAATTGACCGAATGTGAATTTCGGCTCGTATTCGACACTTAACAGATGACAACCCTATAGGCTATCAGTTATTACCCTCATAAGCCCTTGATGAAGGCGTTTTGCCATCGTTGTGAGGCAAGCATCTAAAAAAGGCCGCATAAGCGGCCTTTTTTATTCCCTGCACGTAGATTAATACACCTTCATGATGGCGCCTTGCACTTGGTAGTCGTAAGTCTTCGGGTGAGTGACCGCAATATCGACTGAACCCAACAAATACCAGTTACCGCCCAAATGGTCGCGGAAGCCCGGACCCATGCTGAATGTCGTCGTGCTGTTCGGCCCACGGTTGTCGATGGCTTGGGTTAGATTGTTTGCCACATAGATCACCAAGTCGCCAAACGGTGCGGCATCGTGGTCGGTAAAGTACCAGCCTGCCGCCAAATTGGCATTGAAAGTCGAGCGCGCGCCTGCATTGGCAATCTCACCCGCGTAGGGGATGGTGAACCCGGCTCCACCACGAATCACCAAGCCCTTCCAGTAGTTGGTCCAGAAGTTGTAAGTCGGGTTGATGGAGGCATAGCCCTGGCCGTTAATACTGTTGCCGGTGGGGGTGCGGAAGGCAATGTCCAAGGATTGGGTCTGTTCCTTGCTTTCGGAGAGCAAGATTCGCGGTGTGATGATGAAATCCGCGAAATTGGTCTGGTCACGGTTGGAGGCCAAGCCGATGTCGGTGCGGATTTGGAAGCGCTCGCTCAACGGGGTGTAGCTGGTCAACGTGCCGGCATAAGCATCGCTAGAGCCGGGTCCATGCGCCCAACTAAAGATGCCGAGGCTAAGGCGGTAGAAGACACCGTCGTAGGCATTCAACCAACCCATTCTTGGAGCGCCACCGCCGCCGGTCGGCGGGCTGACCCAAGGCTTGTCCCAACCCTTGGTGAACAATTGCCGGAACGTGAGAGCTTCCCATCGGGACGGGTCGGCATAAACATCGCCAAACACCGACTCGGAAATCACTTCGCCGATAGTGTAGCTGCGCTCAACCGGAGCGGCGGCAACCGGGGCCACTGCTGGACGGGGCGCATAACTGGGCTGCGCAGTGGGTTGGACGGGTGGGTAAGCGGGTTGAGTGGGCTTGGCCGATTTTTTGGTCGAATGCGAACTCGACTGGGTTTTGCCCTTGGTCGAGGAGGATGCCGCATTGACTGGCGATGAAGCCAAGGCTAAAGCCGTCAAGCTTAGGCTGAAAATGCAGAAAGCTTGACGAGTGGCCTTTGCCGTCTCTAAATTTCTTTTCATTATTGCACTGCCCGCTTTGCTGTGTCCTTGGCGGCTTCGGCTGGAGTGCAGCGTCCGCCCACGCCAACCGTGGACTTCATCGCGGCGCTTTTCGCCGCCTTTTCCGCCGTGCAGTCCGGATCCAACAACCCGCCACCGCTACCAGAAGTGGAGCAGGCTGGAAGTATTGCTGCGGCGGCAAGGCAAATGACAAATATGAATCTCATAAATCTTCCTTATTCGAATAGCTTAAGAAATGAATGGACTGGCCTTGAGGATAATAGTGATATATCTTTCCACATTGGCAGCCGGAGTTTTTACTTACAGTTTTCTATAGTAAAATTATTCAAGCCAATACGGCTATCCAAAAATCGAAGTTGGGCTACTAAATCAATTAACTATTTTTTATAGGTGGGTTCAGTGCTAAAGGCTGGCTTGGGGCTTACTATCCATGATTCCCACATTGACGAGATTAGGCCGGCCCCCGGTTGGTCCGTCGAACACATCAAGACCACACCAAACGCTATCTTTCAGAAGCGGGAATTTATCCAGACCGCCCATCTTCACATAGGGAAACATACCCGCTCAGCAGGTTTGATGACACGGGGACAGAGCCCTCCCGATATGATTGCCTTGGCTATCCCGGTTCATGCCGCGTCCAATCCCCGTATCTGTGGTCTGGAACTCTCCCCAGACCGGGTGTTTGTTGGACTAGCCGGTACTGAATTTGAAAGTGTCGGCTCATCAACTTTTCAGGTATTCTTCGTAGCCTTGGAAGTCGATGCATTCCGGCGACACGCCACCACCCTGTGGGGCATGGACTGGATGCCCCACCTACCGATTGGACGACTGCTATTCCCGAATAACGCGCATCGAGATCGCTGCATCGAAACCTTGAGCAGGGTGGTATCGTTTGGCCTACACCATCCACCTCATCTCGCAGACCGATCACTAGCCCTTTTACTAGAGGACGACAGCCTCGATGCCTTGCTTAGCAGTACTGGACCCGACTCACCGCGACCTAAGGAAACGCCCTGCCGCCGTTACCAAGCGCTGCGCTGTGCCGTCCAGCACATCAGAGAGCATTTTGATGAACCAGTCACTTTGCGGCAACTCTGCCGAGTGACAGGCGTATCTGATCGGGCGTTGGAAATCGCATTCAAGGAAACCTTTGATATTACACCCAAAGCTTATATCACCCTTACTCGCTTGCACGGTGTACGGCGCACACTCTGTGCGGCGGGTCCAGATGAAATCAGCGTGACCGAAGTGGCTATGCGATGGGGTTTTATTCACCTAGGTCGATTTGCACAATATTATCGGGAGCAATTTGGGGAGTCTCCTAACGAATCATTACACCGAAGAACCCGTCGGGATCGGCTAATCAGCCTATCGATTCCAACCTAGGCAAGTTCGCATCAATGGTAAACAGCGCCCCATAATTTGGCGATTCTGCCACCGTGAACCCGTAAAAATGTCGAGGGCTGGTAAAGCCAAACAAGGCGGGTTGTTTGGCCTTAACAGATTTTTAGAGTTTGTCTATCGGTGACAGACTGATAAATGATGCCGGTCTTTGTCCTGCCGACGGTGACGCAACCCCGCTAGGATGAATCAGCGGCATCCAAGCCCAATGCCTGTTGCAGAATCCTGCGTTCTTCTTGCTTGAGGTCGAGCAAAACACCACGGTCTTTGCCGCCGGTCTTGAGAAAATCGATGCCAGTGCGGAAAATGCGCAGCGGCAAGCGGAAGGCGGGCATATCCTTGCCCGCTTCTTCCCAAGCGCAAGCCCATTGTTCCAGATTGTCCGAAGCTGGCAGGTTTTCCAAGTTGCGGTACAGACTGCCGACATGCCGGGTCAGCGCCTCGCCCAAGTGCGGCACGGCATTGTAATCCTGATAGATTTGCGCCAGTTGGCGGGCGCGTTCACGGCGGATGGCAGGAGCTAGGCCGCTGTCGAAGAAGGCTTTGAGGATGTCGGTTGAGTCGCCGAAATATGGAGGGTCGTAGGTGGTGCCTTGCTTCAGCCCCTCAGCAAGGGTGGAAAGGGCATAATCCCATAGACCCGTGGCAATACGTATTTCAGCTAAAGCGATATGCGCTCCCACATGAAATGCAACACGGAATTCAATTGGTATATCAGCTACTAATCTGAGAGTCGCTTCAAAATCTTGCTCAGAATTATTCAGTTGATTTAAACGCAAATAGGCACTACCACGAAAACTTAAAGTTCTAGCTAGATATTCCGCTGGTGTATTAGGTGAGTTGATAACAGTGTTGAAGTCTTCGATAGATTTATCGATTTCACCATGATTTAACAGTTCAACTCCACGAGAATAATGTGCTAATATAATTTTTTCCATCGGCATATTTGGTAGTTCGATGAAGCTAGTGTAGTCAGCGATTGCTTTCTCAAGTTCGCTAATTTCTGAATAAACCCAACTGCGTCCATTGAGGGCATTCGCTATTTGCTCAGCAGGCGCATCGGGAAAATTGATGATGGCGGTATAGTCGGTAACCGCTTTCTCGTGGTCGCCGAGTTGTCCATAACTAAAACCCCGGTTGTAAAACGCATCTATGATTTGCTCAACGGGTACGTTGGGCAGATCAATGACAGCAGTGTAGTCGGCAATCGCATGCTCATAGTCGCCAAGTTGCCCATAAGTAGTCCCTTGGTTGTTAAGCGCTTTTGCGATTTGCTCATTGGATGCATTGGGCAGATCAATGACGGCGGTGTAGTCGGCTATTTCCTTCTCGCTGTCACCGAGTTGTCCATAAGTAATACCCCGATTGTTAAGCGCTCTTGCGATTTCCTCAACAGGTACGTTGGGCAGATTGATGACTGCGGTGTAGTCGGCTATTTGCTTCTCGCTGTCGCCCATTTGTCCATAACTAAAACCACGATAGAAAAACGCATCTACGATTTGCCCAACAGGTGCATTGGGCAAATTGATGACGGCGGTATAGTCGGCAATCTCATTCTCGTAGTCGCCGAGTTCTCCATAAGTAATACCCCGGTTTATAAGCGCTTTTGCGATTAGCTCAACGGTTACATTGGGCAGTTTGATGACGGCGGTATAGTCGGCTATTTCCTTCTCGCTGTCGCCCTGTTGCCCGTAGGCCACGCCTCGATTGAGAAACGCTCTTGCGACAACATTGACTGGCGCATCCGGCATTTGTATTACAGCAGAGTAAGCAGCAATGGCTTCTTCAATATGGCCTTTCGCATTTTCACCAATGGCATATGCCAATTCTTCAGAGTCTTCAACGGCCGATTCTATCAACGGCATCCATTGCTTATGCTGTTCCTCTCTCAACTCAGCCCTAAACCCATCCACCAATAATTGCTTGCGCAGGTTGCCGAATTTGGCATTCTTATCCATTGCTGCTTGTAAATAGGCATGATCCAAACTTCCTTTTTCACTTTTTTGCAATCGAGCAAAAAGCCCACTGTCGTCATACCAAACCCTCAGAAAATCCACCAACAGGCGCATGGGTTCGCGGGTCTGGTTTTCTTTGACTTCCACACACAGGCGCATCAAGGGTTCGGCCATTTCGTACAGGGATTCGCGCCCGCGTTGGGCGGATAAGACATAGCCTTTCTCGCGCAAGTCTTTCAATTGGCTGGAAATAGTCTGCGGCGTGGCGAACAAGCGACGAGCCAAGTCTTTGACCGGGACGGGCCGTTCACAGGTGCAGAGGTATTCGACGATCTTGCGCTGTTGGGCCGGTAGCCAGCGGATGCGCTCCTGATAATAAGGCGTCATCTCGTCAATCATCTTGGCAAACGGCCCGACCAAGGCATCAATGCTGTCGCGGGTGATGAACTGGGACAGCACGATATAAATGCGGTGATTGCCACCGGACAAATGATGCAGAGCCTGAATCCGTGAGCGGCCCGTCGGTGTGCTAAGAAATGCCGCCGCGTCCGCTTGCTTTCTTAGAATGGCAATCTTGCCCAGCATTTCGGCGGCTTCATCGACGGATAGCGTCACTAGTGATTCGGTTTGAAAGAACCCAAAAAAAACACTCTTGCGCTTGCTGATGTCATCCACTAGCCGCTGTGCCGTGGCGACGATGCACAACACCGGGTTTTCTTGGATGAAAGCCCGTAACCGTTGTTGACCGGGTTCGCCCAAGCCTTCAAACAAGGCATCCAAGTTTTCCACCACCACCAACAAAGTGCGGTCTTGCAAGTGTTCCAACAGCAGATTCCCTAGCCGCCTTTCCGCCGTGTCTGAATCCAGGTCATAAATCGGCTCCAAGGCTACGAGGCTGTAGCTGTCTGGATAACGCTTGTTCAGCGCTAGGTAAATCCGCCGCAGAAATTCCAATAGCGTGGTACTGGTTTCGTCCTCGTTGAGCCAAGCGATAGCCAGCCTGTCTTGGATGTCCATGTCTAGGCTGAGACGATGAACGAGCAAGGTGACTAGATGGGTTTTGCCCGTGCCACGCGGTCCGACGAACAACAGATGATGCTTGTTGCCGGTGGTCACGCTTTCGCGCACCCGCTCCACGGCATCGGCCAACATCAATTGGCGTTGCACGAAGATGGCTTCGAGGTCTTCCGGCGGGGTACGGCTAGGAGTGAAGACGGAAAGAAAGTTACGGTCATTCATTTGAAATTCCCTTAAAGCCCACGCGACAGTATCCACCAGCGCTTAAGCAACGCAAACCGAAATTGGTAATGGCCTTGTGTGTCGCGTGACAGGTAATGGTCTTGCTCTACCAGCCGGAGCAGCGTTATCAAGTGTTCACGGTCGGAGAGTAGCCCCATGTTCTTCAGTTCAGTCAGCAAATCGCTGATGGAGACTGGCGCATCCCGAACGGCAACACCATCCAAGATGCCCAACACGGCGGCTTCATCTTCTTTGCCGTAGTAAACCGGGATGCGTTCACGGTAGTGGTTCAATTCCCAAGGGTCATTGGCATCCAACAACTGACCGGAGACGATTTCCTCAACGAGTTCCGGGCTTGCCACCCGTCCGCTCAACTTGATGGCCTTGACAATATGATGGATATAAAACGGAAAGCCATCCGCAATATGGGCGATGCTGTCTGCGAGTTCATCCGGTGTCCCCGTGGGGATGTTTTCGCCAGCGACCAATTTCGCGGCTAACTCACGGGCGTGGGCTTGAGCCAGTGGCAGGATTTCCAGGGGAAAGGTGTCATTCAACGGAGAATTGGCGTAGTTTTGGCGCTTGAGGCTATGGATGACATGATGGATGCCGATGGAGCCGGTGAGAATCATCCGCAGCCCCTTGTCGCCTTGGTCTTGGCGTAACGCCCTCAGCGTATCTAGCACTTCCATCGCCACCCGCTCGCCATCTCGGGTACTGATGCTTGCCAACATGTACGGCACTTCGTCCCATAGGAATAGCGGACGCTCGTCATGTTTGTCCCGTTCTTCGACCAAATCTTCAATTGATTTGGTCAGAATCTCCTTCCAAGGGGCGTTTCTGTCAAATTTGGGCAGTTTAAGCTTGCCGCCGATTTCGGTTCCGCCAATCGATTCAAGAAATTTCTTTGTCCGATGGGCCGTCCGTTTCCACTTGGAAAGAAACCGATCAACCTCGCCATAGACCGCTTCGGCAAACTCCAAAGCGGTGTGATACTGCTCAAGGTCTTGAAAAATCGGCACCCAACCGCTACGCGGTTCGGCACAGAGTTTTTTGATGATGGTCGTCTTGCCGATGCGACGCTCGGCATTCATGCGGATCGATTGCTGGGCTATCGTGTCCCAAATTTGTTCTATGACCTCATCGCGACCGACGACTTCACGCAGATCAATTTGACCGCCCGGATTGGCTTTCATATAAGTTGTAACTCATGGCGTAAAACATGAGCGTATTTTATACGTTAATTTTGTCGTATGTCAAATATGACGTATGTTATAAATTACCTAACGTAAAAATATGTCAAGATGCCGTTATTTTCAAAGCTGTTGGCGCAACCTCAACCATTTCAACGGGAAGGTAGCTTGTTCAGCCCAAGTGACAAGGCCCACAGGATGCGCCGAGCTTAAATTGCCCACTACACTCCTTCGCCGACGCATCTCGGACTGGCACGCCCACCCAAGCTTTGGAATCAACAGGTATGCGCAAACGGATCATTGATCCCCGCCCAAGCCCTTATCCGCCGGGACGATATAACCCGGCGGCGTTTTCTGCCACGGATAGCCAGTTTCCGCCATTTTGTAAGCCACGCCATAAAGGCTGCGCATATATTCCGTGCCAAACTCTTCTTTATGCGGCGTGTCGAAGCTACCGGGAATGAAGGCCAAATTGTAATCCAAACCGTCTTTTTTGGCGGTGGCGTAGATTCGGTACAAGTCACCCACGCCTTGCGTCTGGATCAATGACGAGATGGCGCGTTGCACGATAGTCAGGGTTTTCCGTTCGACACTGGCCCAGTCGGGGTCTAGCCGCGCATTGCGGATGATGTAGAGTTTGCGATCCCTTTGCACCCCTTGCGATTCCGAGAACTTTTTAATGTTCAATGCCGGCGGATAGACGAACACTTGGCTAGTCGCACCTCCGTCCACATGCATCTCCTGATAAGGCGCCCCGCCTGCTTCGACATCAATCATTGCCGGAGGGAATGCACCGGGGATGGAGGCCGAGGCAATCATCAGCCGTTGAAACAGTTCCAAGGCTTTCGGATCCTTGCTGGCGGCGATTTTGGTCAAGTTCCAAATGGTCGGCAAGCGAGTGTCAAGATTGGTGGTTCCCACCAATAACAGCCGGCCTTTCGCATATTCTGCGGCGATGGCATCCAGCATCGGTTGATTGACGTGCTTTTTGATCAAGTTCATCAACGGCGAGTTGTCCGCCATCGCATCGTCAAACACAGCGGCGAGTACGCCCCGCGCCTCGGCAATGTCCTTGGGTGTGACTTGGGTGTAAACCTCGCTCAAGACCTTGTCATATTTTGGCCCCAAAAAGGCAAACGGCGCGATCAACGCCCCGGTGCTAACGCCTGTGACCAATTTAAATTCGGGCCGAGTGCCGGAGGCTGTCCAACCGTTGAGCAAACCCGCCCCGAAAGCACCGTCATCGCCGCCACCGGATACCGCCAGAAAATTAGCGGGTGGCAATGGCCCTTGAAACCCGATTGATTCCAGATGGGCTTTCTCTTTATTGAATGCGTCCATGCCTTCTTTAGTCATGGCCTCGATGCCCTTGGCACTAACCGGGGAATAACGGACACCTGGCATACCCGGTATTTCAGCGCTGGCTTGTAAGTTGGCCGGGGCTGCACTGCGCCGCATTGGTGACGAGCAAGCATTCAACATTAATAATGCAAGCAACAAAACCAAACTTTTGTTGATTAAATCAGCATATTTCATCTGCATTGTTTCCTCAAAGACAATAAATATAGGCAGTATATCATTCAAATATGATGGGCATATTTCATCTGCCTATGAACATTTGTCTGACCTTTTCACGCCCAATGGCACGAACCAATTCACGCAGGGCGCAGTAGACAAAAAACAGCACGGCCAGCCACATTTGAATCAGCCAAAAATGCGGCCAAACCACTTCAGCCATCAGATGATGGTGGGCTTGTACGAAACTTTCATGCTGTAGCAGAAAATGGGAAATATGCTCTAAATATCGAACAATCATTGCGGCTATAAAATAAATGAGCGACTTCCAAACTACGTTGTAAATCAGAGGTTTGTGTGGAAATTTATTCACAAAGGGTAGTGCGTCGGCAATCAAAACCACTTTCCCAACCAGTAACCCACCAATCAGCGCCATGCCAAACCCCGAAGCATGAATATTATATTCCTGCAAGATTAATGTCTTGGTGGCAATAATCAGGGTGAAGGCGATGAAAAAGAAAACCGTGGGCGGGATGATTTCAAGAAACTCACGCTTGAGTATAGTCAAAAATTTTTTCATGGTATTGCCTATGGATTGTTGATATTACCTAGAGAGATTAAAGCAGGAAGCGTCAAAGCAACCCCCTAGGCTTCTCCCCCACCAAGACAGGCTTTGATGCTGCCCACTGTAGGGAACCTCGAAAAATCAGTTACGTTCACAGTTCAACAGGCTCACCACGAACAGCGTAACTTAATGGCAGTAATGCTCCGCGTGGGAGCCTCCGCTTCGAACATCCGGGGGAGTTGGGCGCGAAGCGCCCTCGTCTGCATTCCTACGCAGAGTGTATGGACGATCAATCCACTGTCAAGCATTGGGTGACATCCATTCATAAGCTATTCGACGTCAATAGTGACACCCGCAATTTGGCCTTGAAAAGCAAACGGCACGGCGTAATCGCCGGAAACCGCCGACACCGTATCCATGCCGATGTCAAAAGGCTCGACGCTATAACGCACCGGAACCGTCCGCTCCACCCGTCCTTTGGCAGTTTCCTTGCCATTGACCAAGATGCGAATATCCGCCGGTTTGCCGGGACCGGGTTCGGTGGGTTTCACTTCCACCCGCACGGTGGACTTGCCCTTGGGCAACGGTTCCGCCGACTGGACACGGGCATGGTCAACCTCAAAGAAGTTATAGTAGAAAGTCGGTTTGCCGTCTTTGACGTATAGCGACCACCCGGAAGTCACCCCGCCAATGGCTGCCAATACGCCGTCTGTCCCGGTATCCCCAATCTCAATCTCAGCGGTGATATTGAAAGGCACATTATGGGTATTCAGCACGGAGGATTCGCTAATGCCAGTGACACCGGGTCCGTAGGTGAATTTTTTCAGCCCCGCCAGCGGATTGGGGCGTAGCCTGGAATCGAAGCGCTCGGCGAAGCGGTCGTCCAAGGGCAGCACATTGTATTTCTTGGCTTCGACCAAGAAAGCCGCTTGCATTTCTTTGAGTTTCTGTGGGTTTTTCGCCGCCAGGTTGTTCGATTGGGTGAAATCCTCGGTGATGTTGTATAGCTCCCACGGATCGTCTTTGAAATCTCCGTAGCTCCCCCCCGTCTGCCAAGGCAAACGCCCGTGTCGCGTGGAGGCTATCCAACCGTCCTTGTAAATTCCCCGGTTACCCAGCATTTCAAAGTATTGGACGTTATGATGTGATGTGGCTTCCGGCTGGTCGAAGGAATACAGCATACTAATCCCTTCGATGGGCTTTTGTTTCACACCGTTGACCACTTGCGGCTCTTTGATGTGGGCAGCTTCAAGCACGGTGGGAGCCACGTCGATGACATGATGAAACTGGGTGCGCAGTTGGCCTTGAGCTTTGATGCCTTTCGGCCAATGCACGACCATGCCGTTACGAGTGCCGCCAAAATGCGAAGCGACTTGCTTGGTCCACTGGAACGGGGTATCCGCTGCCCAAGCCCAAGCCGCCGGGACGTGAGGTTCGGTTTTCGGCCCACCGATCTCATCGAATGCGGCTTCCAGTCCGGGCAAGCCCAGTTGAATCCCGTTGAGGCTTGCCACTTCATTGACCGTCCCTTCAAGCCCACCCTCACCGGACGCACCGTTGTCACCGACAATGTAAAAAATCAGCGTGTTGTCCATCTCACCCGCCTTCTCGACGGCGGCGAGGAGTCGCCCAACTTCCACATCCGTATGCTCAAGAAAGCCTGTGTAGTTTTCCATCAACCTTTCATAAACGCGCTTCGCATTCTCCGGTTGATCGGCCCATGCGGGGAGTTCGGCGGGACGCGGGGTCAATTGGGCATTGGCCGGAATCACGCCCAACTGCTTCTGACGGGCAAAAGTTTCTTCTCGATAGCGATCCCAACCGGCATCGAACTTGCCCTTATATTTGTCGCGATACGCTTTGGGGGCATGATGCGGCCCGTGGATGCCGCCCGTCGAGAAATACATGAACCACGGTTTGTTGGGATTGGTCGCCTTAACCTGATTCATCCAACCAATGGCGTTATCCACTAAATCCCCGGTCAGGTGATAGCCCTGTTCCGGGGTTTTAGGTTGGGGAACCGGGGTGGTGTTACGGTACAGTACGGGATAGTACTGGTGGGTTTCACCATTCATGAAACCGTAGAAATATTCAAACCCCCACGTCTTGCCGGTGGGCCAGCGGTCAAACGGGCCAGCCGGGGAAATCTCGGCATCCGGGGTGTTATGCCACTTGCCAAACGCGGCAGTGGTGTAGCCGTTTTGCCGCAATATTTCCGGCAACCCCGCCGTCGTATTTGGCACAACCCCTGTGTAACCCGGATAGCCGGTTCCCATTTCGATAATGACACCCGTGCCAACACTGTGATGGTTGCGCCCGGTCAGCAATGCGCCACGGGTGGGCGAACACAGCGCCGTGGTGTGGAAAGTGTTGTAGCGCAACCCCTCTTTTGCCAACTTATCCAAGGTCGGAGTCGCCGCTGCGCCGCCGAAAGTGCCTGCATGGCCGAAACCCACGTCATCGAGAATGACGATCATCACATTCGGCGCGCCTTGCGGGGCTTTAATGGGCTTGGGGTAATCCGGTGTGGAATCTTTATAAGTCGTGCCAATTTTCCCTGCAAAGGCTGGCTCGGGTTCAGGCAAAACCGTTTGAGCCACAGGCATTGCGGCTCGGGCTGCCGGCGCAATCGAACCGACAGCTATTAGCGTACCGAACATTAAACCGATTATGGTCGATGGTCTCATCATTTTCATGGCATATATACCTGTCACCGGATTCTAAAGATTTGGTTGGATGGCGTTGATTCCATGATATTTTCCTAAAATGAGGAAATTATTCTACTATGGTGATAGCGTGGTTAATAGTTTCACCATGGTATTGCCTATTGTTGGCTGGGTTGTGTAGTCGGTTGACGATGGGCTTGATTAAAACTTTGCCATCACGCCTAAACCCACATTGGTGTTAACCACGGCCTCTTCCTCAAAATTTTCTCTGCGCCGGGAATGCTGGACCCCGATGTAAGATTTTACCGAATCCGTCACTTGATACGCGAGAAGAGCCTCGCCTTGGTAAACGTTTTCATACGCGCCGTTGCGTTCGTCCCCCTCAAGGCTACTGGTCCAGTTATTCCGCTCATAATGGAAGGCAAGCATCAAGGAAAGCCGCTCGCGCAATTCCACATCCAGATCGACCGAGCCATAATGGTTGATATAGGACACGTCGTCTTCGTATTGCGGTTGGTTGCGTCCATCGGCCAGACCACGCTCATAATGGTAGGCAAGGCCCAGTTTGACTTTTGGCAGTATTTTCCATTCCAAATGCGGGCCTATGGTCCAGAAATCCGTGTTCCGCTCAGAATAAGCCTGATTGTAAAGGCGCGCGCCGTAACGGGCCAGCAGCTTCACCTCCAGACCTTCGGTGATTTCTTGATTCAACCGGACTGACCCGATATGGCTAGTGACTTCCTCGCCGACGAGCAGGAATTGGCCCGTTTGTCGCTCCTCGTTTTCGCCTAGGTAAAGATCGGGCGAATAGTAATAGCGGAACAGCAACGAGGTTTCCGGGGTGAAAGCCTGCTTGGCTTGGACGCGCAAAGCGCCATGGTTGTAACGTTCATGGGTGGCATAAACGAAGCCGCTCCCTTGTATGTCCAACGTAGTTGTGCCGAGGCGGTTGTCAAACGAATTCGCCAATTCCGCCGTCGGCCCGAATACAAAGTCGCTGCCCTGCCCGGTCAATTTGGAATCCAGTGCCGGCTGGGTCGGGTCGCCATCGCGGGACAAGCGCCGAGTGGCCGAGAAAATCCCCACGTCGTCGGTGTAAAACCCCGTGCCTTCGGTGATGGCAGACCAATCCGCCCATGCCGTGGAAACACTGCCCCCCAGCAAAATAAAAAAGCGCAAAATATATAGATATCGGACTGACTTTCGATTCATTTTTGGAATCTGAATACTTGTTTCCAATCTTTGTCCATGCTCACCACAGTCCAACCCTGTTACGCGGCTTCGTCCAGCGTCTTATCCAACATGCCGACAGGTCAATACGCGTATTCCCGTTGTGTGTCGTCATGATGGACTACCTAGCTTTGCCGTTATTCCAAGAAGGCAAAGGATCGGCCTGTGCCGAGGTCCAAAGCTGTTTCTGGGCGGTGCCGAAATCACCCAGTTGATAGAGGCTGGCCGAACGGGCCTTGAATGTGAACGACTTGAACGGCTCGGCAAGCAACTGTTTCACAAATGACTCTTCACCAAGGCCGACAGTGACATGCGGATTGTATTGTTTGCCGCTGTGTTCGGGTACATAGGCGGCGATGTAGTCCATGGTCGGCTGGTTGAGCGGCCCGCCGTCTGGGCGCGGCACAAATGCTTCACCCGTCCCGCTTGCTACAGTGAACGGTTTCACCGCAGCGATGAGTTTTTGCTGCAAGTCGAGCAAGGCCGGCGTGGGTGCAACCGTGATACCAGCCAGTCCGAGATTCTGGTAAGGCAGGTAGTAATAGCCCGTGGCTTGGAGCTTAAGCTTGGCAAAATCGGTCTTGTGGATCACCTTGGCCACAGCAGCCTTGACCCGTTCGAGATCGGCGCTACGGACGTACCTTTGTAGCATCGTGATATGGGGCATGTGATCCGCATCCAGCGCGAAACCGGCCGGATGGTTTTCACGCAGACGAGTATTTGCCTTTTGTGCCTGGGCGACCATCGTTGCGTCTGGATCAAGCAGAATGTCGATGGCAGTCGCTGCCGGTTCCGCCTCGGCGGACTGGACAAAAGGGATTATCGCGGCTAAGCCGAGGAACAGCAACGCTGAATAAAAACGAACCAAGGGAAGCAGCATCTTCATATTCAAATCATTGATAATGTGACCATATTCGTTGCATAATTTTCGTTCAGGTAGGCGGGTATGTATTTCTCGCCCAAAACAGATCGGCATAGCTAAACCCAAGGCACTTAGTCAGTCCGTATAAATAACCTAGCCCAATCACTAGATCGCCCAAACCCAAAACGGCCCCCATTATACCGATGTCGCCGAATAAACCGAATGGGACAATCACGGCAAAAGCGACAAAACGCAATATCGCCTCCCAAAAAACCAAGGGCGCGAATAGCGTGAGATTGCGGGATGAAATAATCAACACGACAGCCGTGAAAGCTAAAAACCCGGCAATTAATAATGCCCATGCTGGCGAGCAAAATCTGACGCCCAGTATTGGCCCGGCAGCGGAAAGGGCGACGGCTATGGTCAAACCCATGTTGTAAACACCCGTCCAGTAGACAAAGCGGGAAACGTCAAAACTCATATCGGTATCCATTGATCTTGGGTAAGCAAAAAGGCCCCGAGGCATTGCGCTGTCTCGGGGCCAGTCAATTACGTTTAAGGGAACTGGGGTTAATACACTTTCATGATTGCGCCAGACACCTGATAGTCATACGGCTTCGGGTTGGTGACCCCTATATCGACTGCGCCCAGTAAATACCAGTTACCGCCCAAGTGGTCACGAAAACCCGGACCCATCGAGAAGGTCGTCGTGCTGTTAGGCCCACGGTTGTCGATGGCTTGGGTCAGGTTGTTTGCCACATAGATGACCAAGTCGCCAAACGGTGCGGCATCGTGGTCGGTAAAGTACCAGCCAGCCGCCAAATTGGCGTTGAAGGTCGAACGTGCGCCTGCATTGGCAATCTCACCCGCGTAGGGGATGGTGAACCCGGCTCCACCTCGAATCACCAAGCCCTTCCAATAGTTGGTCCAGAAGTTGTAGGTCGGGTTGATGGAGGCATAACCCTGACCGTTGGAACTATTGCCGGTGGGGGTGCGGAAGGCGATGTCTAGCGATTGGGTCTGTTCCTTGCTTTCGGAGAGCAAGATTCGCGGCGTGATGATGAAATCCGCGAAATTGGTCTGGTCACGGTTGGAGGCCAAGCCGATGTCGGTGCGGATTTGAAAGCGCTCGCTCAGCGGGGTGTAGCTGCTCAAAGTGCCAGCGTAAGAATCGCTGTAGCTACCCGGCCCATGCGCCCAACTAAAGATGCCTAGGCTTAGCCGATAGAAGACACCGTCATAGGCATTCAACCAACCCATTCTTGGGGCGCCACCGCCGCCGGTCGGTGGGCTGACCCAAGGCTTGTCCCAACCCTTGGTGAACAATTGCCGGAACGTGAGTGCCTCCCATCTGGACGGGTCAGCGTAAACATCGCCCGTCACCGATTCGGAAATCACTTCGCCTAGGGTGTAATTGCGTTCAACCGGCGCGGCAGCAACCGGATCCACGGTCGGACGTGGCGCATAGGTGGGCTGCGCCGTGGGTTGGACGGATGGGTAAGTGGGTTGAGCGGGCTGGGTTGATTTTTTAGTCGAATGCGATTGGGTTTTGCCTTTGGCCTGGGAAGAGGCTGCATTCACTGAGGCAGGCATCGTAACCAAGGCGGCTATACCCAACCCTAATAGGGGTAAAACATGAGGTTTAACTTTCATTAATGTATCCTTAATTATCATTGATGGTTAAAACTTGCTAAGCTTTTTTGTTGTAAGATTGGCATAGTTTGTTGCAATAATATCATAATTGACACTACGCATGATGCAATGCTTGGATATGCAAAATGAAGTAAAAATTGAGTGACTTTGCTTAGAGGCAGTAAAACTAGACTCTCCCCAACTTGGGGCATTCTCATGCCCCAAGGTTGGGTGATTATCCCCGTTAAGTTAAACAGAGGATAGCGAATATTCCTTCATCTAGCCTTAAGTTAAACTTATTCATTGACTGGTTTCTGCAACTGTTCCATCACCTGATCGATGGTGAAGCTTGCCGCCTTCTGGCGCGGCGGGAACTCCTTGAATGTCGAAAGGAGCTGGCCCACGTACTGCTGCGCCGGTAATAACAGATATACATGATTGAGATACCAGTCCCAATAGGTATTGGACGTGACAGAGGCTTTTTCGTAAGGGTCCATGCGCAAGTTATATAGCCATGGTATGCGGGTTTTGACGAACGGTTCGCCCCAAATCGCCAAGGTCCCCGGACTGCGTTGCTGGGCAAACACCACCTTCCAATTGTCATAGCGCAATCCAGTCAGGTCGCCATCATCCGAGAAATAGAAAAACTCTTGGCGCGGGCCTTTCGGCTCCTGACCGGTCAGGTAAGGCAGTTGGTTGTAACCGTCAAGGTGGACTTTGTAGGTTTTGCCATTCGCCGCATAACCTTTGAGCAGCTTTTCCTTGATGTCAGGCACACCGGCGGCGGCCAATAACGTCGGCGCCCAATCCAAATGGGATACGATGTCATTGGAAACGCTGTTTGGCTTGATGCGCCCAGGCCAGCGCACCATCGCCGGAACGCGGTAAGCGCCTTCCCAGTTGGTGTTCTTCTCGCTGCGGAACGGGGTCATGCCGGCATCGGGCCAAGAATTCATGTGCGGGCCGTTGTCGGTGCTATACATGACGATGGTATTGTCAGTTAGCCCCAAATCGTCCAGTTTTTTCAACACCGTGCCGACATTCTTGTCGTGGTCGATCATCGCATCATGGTACTCGCTTTGCCAGCGCCCGGACTGGCCTAGGCTTTCCGGTTTGGCATGGGTACGGAAATGCATGTGGGTGAAATTGACCCAGACAAACATCGGCTTGCCAGCCTTGGCCTGTTTTTCGATGAACTCAGCGGCGCGGTCAGCGGTGTCGTCATCGATGGTTTCCATGCGTTTTTTGGTCAGCGGCCCGGTGTCCTCGATCTTCTGCGTGCCATCCGGGTTTGCCCAACTGTGGATCACGCCCCTTGGCCCAAAATTTTTCTTGAAATTGGGGAAATCGCTATCTTTGGGGTAATCCGGCTGTTCCGGCTCTTCCTCCGCATTCAAGTGATAGAGGTTGCCATAGAATTCGTCAAAGCCATGCGCCGTTGGCAGGAATTCGTCCTTGTCGCCCAAATGGTTTTTACCGAACTGCCCGGTGGCATAGCCTTGTGCCTTCAGCAACTCGGCAATCGTCGGGTCTTCCTTGCGCAAACCCAAATCCGCCCCCGGCATCCCAACCTTGCTCAGGCCGGTGCGAAACACGCTCTGCCCGGTGATGAACGCGGAACGGCCGGCGGTGCAGCTTTGCTCGGCGTAGTAATCGGTGAACGTCACGCCTTCATTGGCAACCCGGTCGATGTTCGGGGTGCGATAGCCCATCATGCCTTTTGTATAAGCGCTGATATTGGACTGGCCGATGTCATCGCCCCAGATGATGACAATATTAGGTTTCTTGTTGTCTGCCGTCGCCGGAGCCGGGGCCGGGGCCGGGGCAGGCTTGTTTGCTGCTTGGGCTGGCTTGTCGGCAGCCTGAGCCAGCGTCATGGCACTGCACAACAGTGCCGACGCAAAGGCCAGATGGAACGGGTAACGCGAAAAGTGTTGCATTGGCATCTCCTATCGGGGATTGGAATGGTTATAAGGCAGTCAGGAATTGCCCATCACAAAGATTGCAATCTTTTTAATCTTACTGTTTTTATATGGATTGTGTCACTATTTAATTCGCCCGTCTGAATCTTTTCATCGCTTATATCCGATGCGTGGCAGCAATTCTCATTTTCCCCACTGCCCACGGTTTGGCGGGTTCGCCTTAATGGTTTTATTATTCGAGAGATCGGCGCAAGTCTTTAATGAGACGGAAGAGGTGTAGCGGGTCTGTCGCTGAGGGTACAAAGCCAAACCGTTCATAGAACCGCTTGGCTGGTGCATCTTTGGCATGAACGGCAAAAGCACGAATACCGCCAATGTCGGCGGCTTGCAATGTGCGTTGCATCGCGTCCTTCAACAAACCAGAACCGATTCGACGACCTTGCCATGCCGTGCTGACAGCCAACCGCGCCAACAACATAATGGGGACAGGGTGACGGGCTAATCCCTTGGTCAACCGTTCTGGTGCATCGACAAAGGCGACTTCGCCAACCACGAGGCTGTAAAAACCGATGACTTCCGTGCCATATAGTCCTACATAAGTTTGTGAAGCGTTGGCTTGCTGATTGCCAAAGGCGTAGCGAATGAGAAAGCGGTCAAGCTCTTCGCGCCCACAGGTAAAGGTATCAAGCGGATGGTCACGGCGAAGCTTCTCAATACGAAAATCCGTCATTCGACCATCGGCGCATCAAAGGGACTCGGCTCACGGAACAAGCGTTGAATTTGCGGCACAATCTGAGGCGGTGCATCGAGCGCATCCATAAATTCTTTCCATTGATCGGCATTGAGTTCAAAACGTTGTCGCTCGGTAAGGGTTTCGGCGGCGCGTTCCAAGGCACTCTTCAATACAAACTGGCTGACAGAGCAATGCGCCGCCTGAGCCGCCGCGTTCAAAGTTTGCTTTGCATCCTGCGACAAACGTAGGTCAAGTTTGGTTGTGCGGTTGGTTCGAGTCGTCATAATTCCTCCAATAAGCATAAAGAGAATAGCCTAAATGCCAGACATTGTCACGACAACAATACATAACCAAAATAAGTGGTAGTGTCCAAAAAACGAGGGTTTTTTAGACAAAAAATAAAATACGTGAAAACAGTGGCTTGCGCATCTAACAAATTTGTCTAAAAAGTTTTGTCCTGAAGCTAGATTTATTCAGTAATTGTGAACAATGGATAAAACTCAGAACCCCAACGCAAACCCGACATTGCTGATGATCGAAGGCGTGAGTTTGGTCGTCCCGGCACTCACCTGCCCATAAATGGCAAGGCGCTTGTTGACTGTCCAACTAAACCCACCGCCCACCGCATTCTGGGCCGGAACGGTATTCCGGTCGAACGTAAAATTGAAGTTCGGCAACCGGGGCATGGAGGCGGCGTTATAGAAACCATGCACAAACAGCGCAAAGTCCTCGCTGAAAAAATTGCGCTGCACGGCCCATTGAAAACTGAATTCCCATACATTGTCACCGTCCATGTCTTGGAAGCGGGTGGCCCCCAAGTTATATTCAAAGTCTATGTCCCAAGGCAGCGACTGGTCGAAGTTGAACATCAAGCCCGGCTGGGTGCCACCATTGAACGGGCTGTTGCCCAACCATTCGGTTTGGAAATACGCCTCAAAGCCGACGGCGGGTATGAAATAGTCCGGCTTCTCCATCCACATCTGGATTTTGGTGTCGAAAGCAAGGGGCGAGAACCCCCAAGAAGGATTTTCCCCCCCGCTCCAACTCAACCCGTTGCTGAACAGGCGCAATTCGATGTCGTCGGTCAAGCCATAGCGCAGCAAATACTCCGCATTATACTGGGCCGGACTGCCTAGGCCGGACCCGTAGAAGGTGAAGGGGGAAACCTCAATGTAGGCGCGCCCTTGCGGAAGCGTGAAGGCGCTGTTGGGGAAATTCGGCAAGTCCGGACCCGGATTGGAAATATCCGGCTCGGATCGCCACTTTTCGACATTTTCGGGCAGCCTTGCCTGGGACCGGTTGTAAAGCCCGGTGAAAAACTCACCGGCGACCGCCTCGCCCTGCTGTTTGCCAAAATCCCGGAAAGGCTGCTCGGCCTCTGCGGTTTGCGGACTGTCCGCGATGGCAGGGGGGATTGTCGCATCCCATTCCTCGACCGCGACACGCCGCCCAAACGCCCGGAAACGCTCATACGAACCATCTGTCGGGGGCAATGGAGGAATGTCGGCGGATCGGCTTTTAGGGGCTTGCGCGTCGCCTACAGCGGTCGCCGGGGTCCTTCCCGCCGATGCCGCACAGCCAGTCAACGCTAAGCAAACCCAAACCAACAGGCTGGACGAAACTGGGATAGGCGCACGGAACCAAACCCTTACTGGCATTAAGCTAAGGATTTTGTACATGTCACAACCGTTTGTAGTCCCGGCTTCAGCCGGTTCTTTCCGGTTAGTTTGCCGCCTAAAGGCGGGACTACGAACGTTAACTTAATGGCACTGAGCCAAACCCTGCCGACTAGCCTCCCTGCCTCGCCTTCAAAATCCGACATAGGCTATTGAACCAGTGGCAAATGCTCGGCGATCCCGGCTTCCACTGAGATGCGCAGCCTCGCCTCGATTTGATAGAAGCGCACCAATTTATTGGGGGGCAATATTTTCTCAAACTTAGGGAGGTAGGCTTTCATCAACTTGAGATGTTCCTCTTGGAAATCAATGTACTCCAAGATCAGTTCCTTGGCTACCGGGTCCGTCATGACCGCAAAGTTTTCGCCGAATTTGCCAACGAGGGCCGTTCTGCGCTTGGACAACACGAATAATTCCTGCTCAAAACGCCGGTAGACGGGCCAGAACTGCTCGGCTTCGGACGGGGTGAGCGGCAGGTTATCCGCCACCAAACGCTCCCTGTCCAATTTGGAATGGGTGGATGTTTCCCCAGTGCTGCCGCTAGGGTGGTTGTCCTGCGCCAATGGGGACGCGAGTCCGGCGGCGAACAGCCACACAGCCAACACCATCCTGCCATGGCGCTTAATGATCGTCATAGTCATCGACAGGTGATTAAGGGTGAAAATAAAAGGCCGCCGCCACCACCCCGTAAGTCACCAGCAACAACATGCCTTCCAGCCAGTTGCAACGGCCATCGCCGCTGATCGAATTGGTGACCACGACGGCCATGGCGACGGTCATCAATTCAAAGGGTTCAAACTCCAGATTCATCGGCTGGCCCATCAACTGCCCGGCAAACACGAGGACGGGGGCGACGAACAAGGCGATTTGCAAACTGGAACCCATCGCCACGCTGACCGCCAAATCCATCTTATTCTTCCGGGCAAAGCTAATCACGGCGATGTATTCCACCACGCCGCCAAACAACGGAATCAGAATCACCCCGGTGAACAATGGGGTCAGCCCCACGGTCTTGATGGCGCTTTCCACGCTGGACACCAACACTTCGGACACAAACACCAAGGCGACACTGGTGGCCAACAACACCCAGACCTGCTTGGCGATGGGCGGCTTGACCGCCTCGCCGTGAACCGGGCCTGCCAGCGCTTCCCCGGACTCGTTCCCCGCTTCATATAGGTGGCGGTGGGTTTTCATTGAGAACAATAGCGACAATACGTAGAATGCCAACAACAAACCCGCCGCAACCAAGGAAAAATGATTAATGTGCGTAGGGTTCAAGCCACGCGAGGTGTAATGGATGGCGGAGGGCGTCAGCATCACCACCAGCGCCAGAATGAGCGACGAGGCATTGATGCGCGCCACATTCGATTGAAAGGTTTGCTCGGTATGTTTCAAGCCACCCAACAACATGCCCGCGCCCAAGGCCAGCAGCAAGTTGGCGATGATCGTCCCGGTGATGCTGGCCTTGACGACATCAACCAAGCCTTGCGACAGCGCGACGATGGCAATGACCATCTCGGTGGCATTGCCAAACGTCGCGTTGAGCAGCCCGCCCAAGCCCGGCCCGACCGAACCGGCAATATGTTCCGTCGCATGGGCGATCATCGCCGCCAAGGGCACAATCGCCAAGCCCGCCAACAGAAAAACCCATAGCGGGTCAATGCCTCGCCATTCGGCGAGGAAGCACACCGGCACGAACCACAGCATCCATAACAGAACTGGATTGGCTAGGCCCAGTAACGAGCCAAGATCGAGTTTTACAATGGTTTTCACGGTTTACCCAAGTTTAGATACTTTGTTATAGGTTAGTCACTTTAAATCGACACGGCTGACTTTGATCAACCTATGCCCCAACATATCGACTGCCGCTTGCGCCTGTTCCAACGGAATATAGCCAATCAGCGGCTCATAAGAACCCTCTTCGGGCTGCATATCAATAAACAATACCTCTGTCAGAATAGGACGAAAACGTGCAATGTTCAACAATACCGGGCCGCAAATAACACCTTGGATAATGCTTTGGTCGGCAATTTCCACCTCCACCTTGTCCAATTCGCGCAAATTTCCGAGCCGTTCGCGCCAAGCATTCGGTAAAGTCAAATAAGCCGCACCGGTATCGACCAAGGCATTGCAATGGATGCTATAGCTAGAGTCCAGGCCGTTTTCCAAGGTGACTTCGACGACAATTCTGCCCATTTCGGTATCACTCAAGTCAGTTATGGCTATAAAAGGGGTTCTGTGATGATGTTCATGACCGAGAGCTTAGGGCAAATCGGCAATCTCCCACACCAAGGTGATCGACACGCTGGACCCGACATTTTCAGGCTCGATGTCGGCCTCGGGTGGGGCCGGGGCCATGCAAGCCACCGGCGACACGTCGAAATCCGGCTCGAAAAAGCGGACTTCAATGCTCCCGTAATCAATGCGGACAATGCCGCCTAGACGCACCGACGCAGCCTCGGCGATGATCTGCGCCTTGACCGTCGCATCGGCGACCGCAGCTTGCAAGGTGCGCTTTTTCAGTTCTTCGGTTTCGGCCACGGCAAAGCGGATGTTAAATTTCGCATCGCTTCCGCTTTCCGCAATCGCATTGAGGGCGCGGTTGAGGGTTTCCCGGTCGAACGGTATTTCGAGCCTAAGGTCGTGGCTGGCCGTGAACCCCCGAAACTCCCGCTCGCGCGTCCGCTCATGGTATTGATATTTCGGCATGATGGAAAAGTTGGACGTTTTCAACCGACCGCGGTCAACCCCGAAGCCTTCCGCCGCCGCCCTGAGCTTCTCGACCTTAAGGTTGAGGGCTTCGACCGTGCCTTGGTAAGCGTAGCCTTCCGCCGACAGGCTGAAACTCAGAATGACTTGGTTGGGGGCCATTTCGACATGGCCTTTGCCAGTGACAGTGAGTGTGCGTGTGTTCATGCTGGATTATTATTAGGAAAATAGTATTCTTGCCAACACCTTGTTGCCTTTAATGGGGGTGTTCGCCACCCTCGGAATCGGCGGGCCGCTTTTTCAAAAAGCCACCTTGCGGAAAAACCATCTGCTCAAACTCTTCCGCCGACACCGGCTTGGAAAACAAGTAGCCCTGCCCAAAATCGCACCCGGCCTTGACCAACAAATCGCGCTGGTCCGCCGTCTCCACCCCTTCCGCGACCACCTTCATGCCTAGCTTGTGCGACATCGAAATAATCGCCTCGCAAATCGCCAAATCGTCCGAATCGGGTGAAAGCCTACTCACGAAAGACTGGTCAATTTTAATATAGTCGATTTTGAATTGGCTCAGAAACGCCGGGGTCGAGTGGCCTGCGCCGAAATCATCCAGCGAGATTTGCATGCCTGCGTCACGGAATTCGAGCAACTGGTCGGCAATGTCCGCGTTGGCGTCCAACAGCAAGCCTTGGGTGATTTCCATCACGATGCTGTGGGCGGGCAAGCCAAGCTTGGTCAAATGCGAGAACCACGCCGAGTGGTTGCTGCCTTGGTTGTGAAACTGCACGGCGGATTTGTTGACGCTGACCCTGAATTCCGAAAAGTGCGACATCCGCCAGCGCGCGGCCTGGGCGGCCGCCTCCCGGAACACCCAGTCGCCGATTTCGCCGATTTCGCCGATCAACCCGGTCTGCTCGGCAACCGGCATGAACTCGGAGGGGCTAATCAGGCCGCAGGTCGGATGCTGCCAGCGGACCAAGGCTTCCGCCGTGCGGACAGTGCCTGTGGCCAATTCGACGATAGGCTGATAAAACACCCGGAACTGACGCTCGACCAAGGCGTTGCGCAACTCGTTGGCCAGCTTCATCTGCACTTGGGCGGCCTCCTGCATGGCCGGGGTGAAGTAACTGTAGCGGTTGCGACCCTGCCGCTTGGCATCGTACATGGCCTGGTCGGCATTTTTCAGCAAGGCTTCGATCTCCGTGCCATCCCGCGGATAAAAGGTGATGCCGATGCTGCCGGACACATAAACCACTTCGGTCCCTAACAGAAACGGCTCAGCCAACTTACCAAGGATGGCCTGGGCGATGCGTTCGACACTGGACACATCGCCCAGCCCGCCCAAGATGACGGTGAACTCGTCCCCGCCGAGGCGCGCCACGGTATCGGCATCGCGCACACAACTGCTAAGCCGCAATGATGCCTCCTTGAGCAGGGTGTCGCCCTTGTCGTGCCCCAAGGTGTCGTTGACTTCCTTGAAACGGTCAAGGTCGATGAACAACAGCGCCAGCGCCAATTTGGCGCGGGACGCCTTCTTGATCTCCTGCGCCAAGCGGTCATGGAACATCCGGCGGTTCGGCAACTGGGTCAGGAAGTCGAAATTGGCTTGGTTCCAAATCAACTCCTCCGACCGCTTCTTTTCGCTAATGTCGGAAAACAAGGCGACGCGGCGGTGAACCGAGCCGTCCTCGTTGTAAATAGTGTTGATGCTAAGCCATTCGGCATAAACCTCGCCATTCTTGCGCTTGTTCAGAATCTCGCCTTGCCATCGCCCGGTGGCGTTGATCGCCTGCCACATCCTTTGGTAAAAATTCCAGTCGTGGTGGCCGGACGCAAGAATCCTAGGGTTTTTGCCAATGACTTCTTCCGCCGAGTAGCCCGTCAACCGGGTGAAAGCGGGGTTGACGTTGAGGATGATGCCGTTGGCATCGGTGACTGTCATTGCCTCGCTACTATTCTGATACAACAAGGCGGCCAGCTTCATCTCTTCCTCGGCGTGTTTGCGCTCGGTGATGTCCAGCAACCCGGCGACGACAAACTGAACCCGCCCCTCCTTCCGGTAACAAGACACCGTCAGATGGGCATGGATGGTGTCGCCATCCATGCGGATCAGCCGCTTGTCCGTCTCATAACGATCAAACTCGCCCACCAACATGCGCTTGAACTGCGCCCTGTCGGCGGACACATCGTCCGGGTAAGACAACTCGGTCCATTTGCACCGCGCCAGTTCCGCCTCGCTATAGCCAAGCATCTGGCAAAGCTTGGGGTTGGCCCGCAGCAGACCTTTTTCAGGCGAAAAGATGGCGATGCCAATGTTGCCGAGTTCGAACTGCGAACGAAACAGGAACTCGCTTTCACGCAAGGCATCCTCCGCAACCCTGCGCTCGCTGCGACGCCGATAGGAAATGAAGCCGACAAGGCCGAGCAAAGCAACCGGCACCGGCGCCAAATAGACGAGCAAGCGCCAGTCTGCCTCGACCTCCCGACACAAATCGCCGATCACGGCACCCCTGGCGACCCCGGCCAAAACAGCGTAAAGCGCAAACACCGCCATCAGAAGAATTTTATACATTGACCTCAAAATGTCTTTAGCCTAACGGATTGATAACAAAGGCGGCAAGGGGTTATCGCTTGTCAAGGGTGGCGACCACCGTCCGCGACTTTGTAAACAACATAAGGCTTAGCCGGGTACGTTCTTGCCGTGCTGGGTGATGAAATCCCAGACATCAGGGCGCTTTTGCTTGATTCCATCCATCAGTTCATCTGCCCTGGCAATGCAGGGTATGCGCTTCCCGTGATAATCGACCGTAGGCCCTGCTTGTGTGAACAGAATGCCGAATTGCTTCAGCAACCGGAGCAATTGCGGCTCCATGGCGGCAAACCAAAGTTTTATGTCACTCTCTTTACTCATGGTTATAATCCCTTGGAACAATCCCAAAGTGATCTGCGGAACAGTTCTGCGCTCCTCTTCCCTCCGTCGCTCCATCTCGTCATGATCGACGATGCCATGCACCGTCTCGGCCTCCTTGGCACGCCTACGAAATTCTTTAGAAACGGCCAAGCGCGATATTTCGGCTATTTGCTTTCGAGGGTAACTCTCAATGACTTTCTTGAATTCTGGCTGGATTTCGCAATGCTCCTCCATGGGAAACAGCCGCTCGGGATAGGCTTGATCCACCAAAACCAAACGCACGGTCCCTGCCAACTGCTGGCTGGCTAAGTGCCTAAGGCAGGAATGCTTGGAGACCCCGTCGAAATGGTCGCATTCCAAACAGTCGGGATATCGCCCGGGGCTTTCAAAGCATTGTTCCACACAATATACTTGGTAGCGTAACGACATGGATTGCCGCAACAGTTCCGGGTTATTGGCGGGAAGGACGTTAAAGTACTGGGAAAAGGTTTTAAAGTAATCGCTCATAATTTGATAAGTATCGCACACCAACCAAAAGGATGCCAGACAATGAAAGCAAATGCGGACGCACTGCTTTCTCTCCCCACTCAAAGCCTAAAAAGCGCGTACTTTGCAAGCTAGGGCGGCAGTTGGAATTGTCGGTTTTTGCAGACATCTGACACCGCCAACACAATAACCCCTGCAAAGACAAGCCCACCGCAGGGTTTTATTTGTCCATACAGGCCTTATTCCTTACAATAACACTTTCCCCAAAACTAAACAGGACCCTCCCACGAAGAGGTAGGGAAATGTAGAGCTAAATCAACGGATCTTGGTTCGCGACTGGGCTGCACAGGCTCATGGGTACGTTGCATCCAAACAAGGCGGGTCATGTGTCGCCTTGTTTTAGCCTGAATGTCATCAAGCCTCTGCCGCCCAGTTCGAAATTACTCGTTTCCAGCACTCAAAGCCCGCCTACAGAAAGAGGCCAAGTGCAAAAGTCATTCTTTTTACCATTATGGTACTTACTTTTTAATGGGGTCAGTAAACATGCATACGCATATAAACAAAAATACGACGGGGTATGATGTCATTTTGGCCAATACGGAAGAGAGCAAAAACATCCACTTTAACCTCCGTTATCAGATTTACTGCATCGAAAAGGGCTACGAGGAAGCCAGAAAATTCCCGGACGAGATGGAAAAGGATGAATACGACGACCAGTCAGTGCATTTCTTAATCAGACACAGGGCTGACAACCAGTGGGTTGGCACATTTCGCCTGATCATCGACAAATTGCATAACCTGCCCATCCACCAACATGCCCACATCACCCATAACCACAGGCCGCACCCGGAAAAAACCGTCGTCGAATTTTCCAGGCTGGCAATCATACGGCCATTCCAAAAAATCATCAGAAAACCGACGGGCGATACCGACGACCCCGACATGTGCCTGGTATTCAACGCCATTTCCGCAGGCATAGAATACTCCAGGCAATGCGAGGCACAAAAGATTTATTTCCTCTGCCGCCCATCGCTCGCCAAAGTCATCAGAAAAATGGGCATCAACTGCCCACAAATTGGCGATAAAACCCTTTTCCGCGGACAGCGCTTCCCCTACAAATTCGACCTGTCGGATTTTCCGCTTCATCTGTTCAGCACGCATCACGCCTTGCAGGCATTTCACCGGAAAAACCTTTACGTGCATTACTGTCGGGCATCCGATTTGACCGACAGGCATACGGGCAAAGCTGCGGCCCAAGTCCTGCCGCCCGTGGAGGAATTCGTCGAATATCGTCAACCCACCACACCTGTGGTAGACTTCAAAAAACCCCGGATCCACAAGGTCTGCCTCACCAAAAATTGTGAACACTGGCAAGGCGAGCCTTGCGGGTCATTTGGCCCGACTTGACAGCGAGAAAGGCAGCGGACTTTTGGATACCTAACCAAAATCAACATAAAAACAGAGGTATGGATATGGTCTCAGAGACAGCACCCAACAAAGACTTGCTTGACGCATTCCGTTCGGCCTTGGGCGGCGAAAACGTGGTGACCGACGCGGCGACACGCTTGCAATACGCCACCACGACCTACCTGACCCGCCACACGATCCCGGCCATCCTCCTGCCGGGGTCGACCGAAGAAGTCCAAGCCTGCGTCCGCATCGCCAACCAATTCAAGGCACCGCTCTACCCCATCAGCACAGGGCTAAATTACGGCTACGGCTCCCGCGTCCCGACGGCGGACAACTGCATCATCCTCGAATTGAGCCGCATGAAAAACATCGTCGATTTCAGCGAGGAACTCGGCTATGTGACGCTGGAGCCGGGTGTCACCCAGAAGCAGCTTTATGAATTCCTGAAGGAAAAAGGCTCCAAATTGTGGATGGACGCCACCGGGAACACGCAAAGCCACAGCCTCGTCGGCAACCTTGCCGAACGCGGCTTCGGCCACACGCCCTATGGCGACCATTTCAACAATACTGGGGGCATGGAAGTGGTGCTACCCAACGGGGACTGCATCCACACTGGAATGGGGCGGTTTGCCAACGCGAAGGCCAAGGGCATCTACCGCTGGGGCCTAGGCCCTTACCTGGATGGCCTGTTCACCCAATCGAACCTGGGCATTATCACCCGGGCGACGATCTGGCTAATGCCTGCGCCGGCCTACCACGAATATGTTTTCTTCAGTTTCCGTCACCCCGGGCAAATCGGCGAGATCATCGACCTGTTGCGGCCCTTGCGGTTGAACGGCACGATCAAAAGCGCAATCCACATCGCCAATGACTACAAAGTCGTCACTTCGATGCAGCCTTACCCTTGGGAAAAGACCGGCGGGGTGACCCCACTGCCGAAAGAGGCGATGGACGAGGCAGTCAAGATGTGGGATTGCGGGGCGTGGAACGGCTACACCTCGCTGTGCGGCAGTTGGCTGGAGGTCGCCTCGGCCCGTCGTGCCATCAAAAGGCAATTGAAGGGCAAGGCCAAGCGGGTCGCCTTTATCAACCCATGGCTGTTGAAGGCGGCAAACCTCGTCAAGCACCCCTACCGCTGGCTGACCGGCATCAATTTGCCGCACATGCTGGAAACCTTGAAGCCGGTTTACGACCTGACCAAGGGCATTCCGACGGATTACTTCATGGAGAGTGCCTATTGGCGCAAAAAAGGCGATGTGCCGACACAAACGGACCCTGACCGCGATGCGTGTGGTTTGTTGTGGTGCGCCCCCATCGCGCCGATAGACGGCGAACATGCCAAAGCCATCTATGACATCTTGCTGCCGATCTTTGCCCGTCACGGCTTTGAGCCGATGGTCGCCATCACGCTACTGACCGAACGCGCACTCAGTTGCGTCATCACCATCGCCTTTGACCGGTCGGTGCCGGGCGAGGACGACAAGGCGCTGCAATGTCATGACCAATTACTGGCGGAATTGACCTCCGCCGGTTACTACCCCTACCGCCTCAGCACCCATGCGATGGACAAGCTGCCACCGCAGGAAACGGCTTACACGGATTTGCTGAAAACAATGAAGGATGCCTTGGACCCGAACGGCATTCTCGCGCCGGGGCGATACATCCGCTGACAGGACAAGCCAGAAGCGCCAAAGTGTGCTTTGGGGCGCCCCAAAAAAAACCCGGTACAAGACCGGGTTTTTTTGGGTGAAACAAAATGCCGCTTCAGGCTTATGCCAATTTGCGCCGACGCAAGCTAGAAACCATCAGCCCCACTGCGCCGATGCCAAACAACGCCAAGGAATCCGGCTCTGGAACGAAATCGCGCAAACCTTCGGCCTGTACATTGGACGAGATGGTGAAAGAGTAGATTTCGCCCGCGTCCATGGTGAAATTGCCGCTAACCAATTTCCCTGTTGCATTGTATTGGCTCAACCCATTAGCTCCCGTCGTCGCCACGCTAAAGTTGAGTTCAGGGGGTAAAAAGTTAATATGGTCGGCATTGTCGCGCACGATTAGATTCCATTTGCTGCTGGCCTTTGCCGCATCTCCAGCCCCGAATGGGCCAACGATGTTGGCGACCAGATGCACTGCGTAATCCAACTCAAAACGTGTCGAAACGGTGTTTGTAGGCTTGATGCTGAATGACGCGTTACTGCCTACATTGGAAGACGATGTACCCGCAGAAGGATTGCCAATCTTGCCGGACAAATCGACTTGCGCCGTGCTGTTGGCATTTGCGCCGGCAGCGATGGCTGGCGGAACATCAACTACCGCCCCCGACAGTGAGTAGTCAGCATAGCTGTAGGTCTTGCCATTGGGCAACACATTGGCTGGTGGCCCTGGATTAGGGGGGGTGCCCGTGCAATCCACTCCGATGCAGGTATTCCTGAAAGGGATCTGCCCACCTGTGTCGAGAGACGGGGTGTCGGAAATCGGCAGAGTTGAAAAGCCCGTCAAATTAACCGAAGCATCCGCCTTGTTTTGTCCGCCTATGATGGTGCCTTCTCCACCATTGACAAGCGGAAGGTTTGTGGCGTTGTTAATCCACTTTATATTGGTGATGGTTAGAACCGCTGATGCAAATGAATCAGCCTGCGCTGAACCCATACCGAAGATAGATAGCGCTGCGAATGTAGCAGCAAACTTGTTAAGCTTCATATCAAACTACTTCCTATATATAAGGGGGCTGGAGCAAATTTCGTCATCACTATAATGCAATATTTGTACCATAAACAAAAAAAACATAAATGTCAATTGGTTAAACGCGGTTTTTTTTAAGCTAAAATCTTGCGCAAAACTAAGTGTAAAATTTTTTGACAGCTTTCGATGTAAAGCAACTATTCAAGTCATTACACTGCTTTCTATAAAAAAACAATCATTTAATATAGATAATATAGATTTTTCTTCACTTGTCAAGGTATCGGCTTTTGTTTTTTGGCCGCAATCCAGCCCATGGCGACAATTCATCGATTTTCCATGCAAACTGGCTGTAAAATTTACTGACACTCCTGTCAAGTCTCAGCACCACTATTCAGCAATTCTCATTATGAGGCAAAGCGTTGATGTATAACCCGTCATTCCTGCCGGGAAGCAGGACAAATCGGCAGGACAGCCGATTTGCTTAGGCCAGCCGCCCGTAGGGTTCGGGACAGGGATGTTCCGAATGCATCCAGTCACATGGACGTGAAACTAGGATTTGCCATTCCTGTTTAATCAGACACTTATGCACCGACAAGTTACCGTCCATGGCACTGGATTCCGGCAGTCCATGCCGGAATGACGGCGTTTTAGCCATAA
Organism: uncultured Methylococcaceae bacterium; assembly: GCA_903930145.1. GTDB lineage: Bacteria > Pseudomonadota > Gammaproteobacteria > Methylococcales > Methylococcaceae > Methylumidiphilus. The sequence goes on along the minus strand of CAIYXP010000191.1, from coordinate 89,810 downwards.
TGAGAATTGCTGACCACTATTCTTGTTCCTTTTCACGCTCGCGCTCTTGGTCGGATAGTTTTTTCAACAGTTCATCGGCTTGCAACCGCTCGGCGAAGGAGCCGCCAACCGACAGCAAGTCTTGCAACTCGCGCATGGCTTCACGCGAGTCCCCCGCCTCTGCCAAGGCCGCGGCATAGTGGAAGCGAAGTGTAAAATTTCCTGACATTTGCTTGCGCGACTGCCGCAGCAAGCGCAAAGCCCGCTCCTTCGCGCCAGTGTCGGTTAACAATGCCGTCAGCGTGTCGAGGATGGTCAGGTCGTTCGGGGCGATGGCATACGCTTTTTCGGCATGATTGAGTGCGGCGGAAGGGTCGCTTTTGCGCAGCCGCCAAGCCAGTTCGTTGAGGATCACAGGATTCGACGGGGCGGACTTGCTCGCTTTCTCCAACTCTGCCAAAGCCTCCCGCTCTTTCCCTAAATCCGCATACATGCCCGACAACACAACGCGGGCCGCCCAATCCTGCGGGTATTGTTCGCGCCATTTTTCCAAGGTGGAGACAGCCTGCTCCTTGTGCCCGGAAAACCATTGCGCCTGCGCCAAGTTGGTCACTGTCTCATGGGTCTTGGACTTGTCGAAAGCTTGCTGGTAGGCCAACAAGGAACTTTGCATCTGGTTCCTTTGCCGCGCCAGCCAACCCGCCAGCGTCAAAACTTGGACATTGTCGGGGTGGTCGCGACGCAACTCATCCATCAGTTGGACGGCCTTGTCTGGACTATTCTGGCCCATCGTTTGAACTTGCATGATCCTGGCAGACACCAGATTGCGGTCGATCGCCAGCGCCCGATCCAATTCCAGCGATGTGTTCAGGGCTTGCCCACTATCGGCATAGGCGCGGGCCAGCCAATAATGGGCCTCGGCGGACCCGGGTTTGAGCCTCGCCCACTCCTTGGCGGACTCGATGGCGGTGTCCCCCTGACGGTTTTCCACCAAGACCTGTGTGTAGGTTTCCAAAAACACGGGGTCGCCCTGGTTGCCAGCCGCAATCTCCTTGAGCAAGGGCAGCGCCTGCTGCGGTTGCCCGAATAGGACAAAGTGGCGGGCTAGGATGACACGGGGTTGCACGGCTTGCGGAAACTGCTTGACCGTGTCTTCCAGCCTAGCCTGGGCTTCTGCGTACCTGCCTTGGGCGGCATCCAACTCCACTAGGGTCAACCGCGCATTCAAGTCCTGCGGATGGAGGGCAAGTATCTTTTCCAAATAACCCCTCGCCTCATCCATTTTGTTGGCGGCCATCGCCTGCCTCGCCAGATTCAAACCTGCCATGGGGTTCCCGGCTGACTTGGCCCAAGCCGCTTGGAAGCTCTCGTTCGCCTGCTTCGCCTGCCCCTGCGCGGAGTGCAAGGTACCCTCCAAATCCAAAGGTAGGGGGCTGTCCGGTTGGCGCGCCTTCATTGCGGCTATGGTTGTTTTAGCCTTGTCGTACTGGCGCTGCTCGATTTCGGTCAAAGCGAGGATACTCCACGCATCGGCGTTGGATTCGTCCAACTTGACTGCCGCCTCCATCGCCGCAATTCCCTTTTCTTTCTCGCCCTTGCCTAACAGGGCAAGCCCCATGGCAAGTTGGGGATAGGCTGATTTCGGGTCGAGAATGACCGCTTTCTCCAGTAACTTAAGCGCCGAGTCCCGGTCGCCCTGGGCGAAATCGATCAGCCCCATGATCTGCACCGCGCCGGGGTCCTTGGGCGCAGCCTTCAACAACGGCTCAGCGTATTGCCTAGCCCCCGCATAATCTCCCAGCCTGAGCTTGGTCATCGCCATCAACGCATGACCGCCCACCGAGTTCGGCAAACCTTTCAAAAACTCACTGAGCAATTGGTCGGCTTGTTCGAGATGGTTTTGCATCAAATGGACATAGGCCAAGTAATAATAGAGCGGGAGGTAGCGCGGGTTCTGCTTCATCGCCTCCTGCAACCCGGCCTGCGCCTTGGCATAATCCTTGTCCGTCAGCGCAAGCAAACCCTCGACGAGGTGGCCCGCGAAGAAGTTGGGCGCATCCCGCCGCAGCACCCGGGCATCCTCCGCCGCCTCCGTGTATTTTCCCATGTCGAGCAGAATCAACGCCCGGTTGCCCCTATCTACAAAATTATTCCGGCCAAGCTCGATGGCTTTGGTGTAACTTTCCAAGGCAATGTCGGGTTCCTCCTTGGCCTTGAAATAGTCGCCACGGAAGCTCCACACCTTGGCCTCCTTGGGCCCGGCCTTGACCGCCTCATCCAACCAGCGCCCCGCTTTTGCCAAGTCTTTATCAGCAATCGACAAGCGGGCCAAACCGACCATGGCGAACGGGGACGCGGGGTTCGCATGCAAAGCATCCTCATATTCGGTTTTCGCCTGCTCCAACTGCCCCAACGCCAGCAGCGCATTACCACGATAGACATGGACATAAGCCTGTTCAAACGGAAGCAGGGAGGGCTCAACCGTGATTTCATCCAGGATTTCCTTAAATTTCCCTTGCATTTCCAAGCTTTCTGCCAAATCCTGCAACACGACACGCCTAGCCAAGCCTAGGCTGACAGCTTGGCGCAGTTCCTTTTCCGCGTCCGCACCCTTGCCCATCGCCAAATCGGTCTGGCCCAGCAAGCGGCGAGCCTCCACCAAGTCGGTTTGTTGCTGCAATGCGGTCTTCAATTCGATGCTCCCATTCTTCAAATCGCCCGCATCGAGATATGCCTTGGCCTTCTCGACATGCTGCTGCGGGGTTTTCTGGGAAAATTTATCGCAACCGATCAATGCCAGTCCGCAAACGGCAGTCAAAACCCATCGACAAGCCCGGCGATGATAAGCTTGAGTTTTAGTCATCCAGTCCTTCCTTAAATTGAAAACATTAAGCATTAGAGTGGCAAAGCTAGCCTTGCCACTTCAAAACTAAAGTGGAGGTTGCTGCGGTATCCAGCGGTTCACCCGCCTTGCAACGCCTTGCGCAGGCTTTCCAGCCGTCCAACCATCTGGTTTTTCATCTGTTCCCGTCCGATGGCGTGCTTCAAGCCGCCAGCCATGCCGGCTACTTGGTCGGTGGATGTCCTTTGGGCGTAGAAAACCACGGTCCCGCCACGGTAGGGCAGGCAGCCGATGACGAGATTGATCGAATTGTACGAGTGGCCGACGAAGTAATGCCTGATGGCAATCACGGCACTGTCGCTGGACGACTGCACCAGCCGATGGCCGAGAATGGCGGTGGGCCGCCCCTCGACTGTCCGGTTCAGCCAAAAGAACTGCTCGGCGACATCCTTAGGCAAGCCAGACGGATAATCCAGCCAAGCCTTGTCCAGACCGGGGTAGTAACGGGCCAAGGATTTGTCGCTGGCGGCGGACGCGCGCAATTCGGCGGCGGGGTCGGCGGCGGGAATGCCTTCGGGGTGGGCATAGGGCGCGATGCCGGCCAGACCACGGGCGCGGTAGGCTTGCCAACGCGCCAGCAAGATTTCACGGTAATGCCGCGACACCGCCTCGGTTTGGGCCTGCTGGCCCGCACCCGCCAGCTTTTCCTTAAGCGGCTTGAAACCATCAATTTCCCCGACCGAGAGGTTGAAGCGGTCGCCGGGTTCGGCATTCAGCAAACCCTCGATTTCGTCGCCCTCTTTCGCCAAGAAAGAGAACCGCGCAAAGGCATCCACTCCGGCATTCGGCGGGATCTCCCCATGCGCCACAATGTCCTCGTCAATGCCTTCCAATTCGGCACGCTGCAAATAGGCGAACACCTTGGACAAGGGGCTAGGCAAATACAGGGCAGTATCCATGGCCAGTTCCTTTTCGCCCGACTCTTGGCTGGGCTGGCTGATGATCTCACCCCGGTTCAAGTCCGCAAGCTTGTCCTGAGGGATGCCCAACACCGCAAGCAATTCGACGGCGGAGGGCGCGGCCTGCGCCGCAACAGCGAAGCAGAACACGGGCAACAGCAATAATAAACGCAATAGATACATTTTACGGGAATCTTCAGTTTTACAGGGGTTTTAGTGGGGTGAGAAAGTCATCTGCTCCAACGGACTGCCAACCAAGCACTCGTGCAGGGACCCATTTTTTTGTGAATCCACACTATTCTAAACGATAATTTCGATTATCATTGACCTCTTGGCATGCATGTAAATAAAGACTGCCCAAGGAAAAATCGAGTTCCGCCGGTTCATGCATACCAGAATAACAAATTTTATCATTGAGGATTGATTATGAATGTCAAATATTGGCTTTTCTTGGCACTGACTGCCCTGCAAACATTTGCTTATGCGGACGATTGGAAGGAGGTCGTCCCCCGACAGAGACTCTATTATACCGCGCCAAACGGCGAGCGGCGCTTGCTGCTTCCCTCCTGCTCGGGCGGACCAGTCTGTACATTTGATGCACAAGGCAACCTCACCCAGTGTCAATTGGCCGACAGCAAGTTTTCATTTTTCTTCCAAGAAGGCGAAGACGGCGGGCATGATGGCGACAACCCCGAGCATGACACCGATGAAGGCCGCAATCTATTGATTTACCTAGACCAAGGCGGTGCTTGTTGGGATACGTCCAGTTGCATTGCCTCAGCGGCAACGGGTGTGCCGGTTTATGCCCAAGCCATTGACCGCACTGCCATCCGCTACGCCCAAAACACCGGCATCCTAGCCGACCGGGCAGACAATCCCTTTCAAAATTGGGACAAAGTATTCATACCGGCCTGCACCGGGGACGTGTTGTGGGGCTCTAGGGATTATCAGTACGACAATGTGGGGCTACCGGGCATCACCGATGAAAAAATCACCCTCCATCACCGTGGCTTTGACAACGTGCTCGCGGCGTTGAAATGGGTGCGCAAGCGCATGGGCGACGACAAACCCCGCAAAGTGGTGGTGGCCGGTTCCAGCGCCGGCGGCTACGGGGCCGTCACTGACTTTGCCTTTGTCAAAGAAGTCTGGCCAAATGCCAAGAGCTACGTGATCGCCGATGCCGCCAACGGCGTGATTGAGAGCGGATTCACTCAAGCAGTCATCAACAACCCCGATTCGCCTTGGGGCCAACAGGCTAATTTACCCACTTGGATCGCAGGGATCGCCAACCTACCAACTTCGTCAAACCGGTACTTTGTCGACTTTTTCGGCCACTTGGCCCATTACTACGCCGACAAATCGGCGAACGACCCCCGCTACCGGCCCACTCAATTTGCCCAATACACGACGGAATGGGACGTGGACCAAGTGTTCTATTACGGCTCAATGCAGGAAGCGCAAGACCCGGCTGCCATGGTGGAATTGTTGTTCTCCGTATTCTTGGGGGAAAGCCTGAATCCGCTCAGCCCGACCTACCCCGCCCAGAATGCAGCCTACTGTGGCTGGCACGGACTGATGGACCAATACACCAATGACCTCGCCTACGGACCCAACAAAGTGGATAACTACCGATACTACCGGGCAAGCGGCTACAAACATACCATCCTGACCGAAACCCCGCCGTATTTACTGCCCGACGGAACCCCGATTTTCTTTAACCCGCAGGGGATTTTCTACAGCGAAAACTCCGGCGGCGTCCCATTCAGCCAATGGGTCAGGGGCATGTTAGGGGAACCGGGGCAGTCTTGGCAAAATCAGCAGTGCGTGGGCGACCAATGCAAACCGCCTGCTTATGTGACCTGCAATTAGACAGAAATTTGATAGGGTTTCATACAATGACGGGGCATGGGTGTCGGACCAATACTGTTGAATTAAGGAATTTTCCGTTCGCCCTGAGCTAGTCGAAGGGTTAACGGAAAAAAACGCAACTTACGGGGACTTAGGCCGTTCATGCTTCGACAGCACGAACGGCTTAATCCAACAGCAATGTCACCTAGGACCCGTCGACTTCCACAACGCAAGACACGCAATCACCCCAAGCCAATTATTGCCCCAAGCTTACCGATGCCAAGCCGCCCCACCGCCATGCGGCCCTTCGACATAGCCCGTGCCATGATTCCATGCCGCCGAACCGCCGTGGGCGCCTTCGGCATAACCCGTTCCGTGATTCCATGCCGCCGAGCCGCCGTTAGCGCCCTCGGCATAGCCCGTGCCGTGGTTCCACGCCGCCGAACCGCCGTCGGCACCATGGGCAACACCCACGCCATTGTTCCACGCCGCCGAGCCACCATAAGCACCGTGCGCATAGCCTGATGAACCATACATCGCCGCACCGCCATAATAAGGCGCGGGAGGATGGCCATACACGGCTACGCTACCGTAATAGGGCGCGGGGTGGGCGTATACCGCCGTGCCGCCGTAACCACCATAAACAACCGTTGTAGGCGGCGGTTTTGGCGCACAACCGCCCGCCAACCAAACCAGACCCAACAAGGCCGGCACACATAAACCCCAAGATTTTACACACATAAAAGACCTCACTAGCTGCATTGCATTGACCATGACACTATTGGGGCGGGTTTTCCATCTTCGCGCCAAACTCGACCTCTTTCGCACCTTGAGGTTTCTTCAACACAAATTCACTGCCGCTCAGCTTAGGATTTAGATTCCAATCCAGAAACTCGACTTGGAAACGCGGGAAATTGTCGACGGACTTGTGGGTCACCGCCAGCCGCCGGGGCAGCGAATTGGCATCGATCCAGACTTCCCAATTCACCGCCGGGCTCATATAAGCATAATGCTCGCTTGGCACACCGTTCACCTTCACAGGACCGACCGCAATGGCATGGGTCAAGCCCTTGGTCAATTCGGCATAGGGATTGCCTAGCAGAAAATCCGCCGCCGGGAAGTCTATGCCAGCCTTTTCCATCACGAAGGGTAGCATCTCGTCAATTGTCCCCGGTGCTTTGGCTATGGCATACAGGTTCTTTTCAATATCCAAGGCCGAAACCGTGGAACCGTCGTAATAAAACTGGTAGTGCGGCAAATCGCCACTCACCTTCGAGCGCAATTTATTTGGCCGCTCCAAGGCGACATCGGACTCGATGAAATGAGTCAGGTACTGCCCGGTTTTGGCAGGGACTTCAATGGTGCTGCGGGAGCGGTAAGTAAACGCCTTGGCAGCGGTCAGCTTGTCGCTCATGGCTTTCAGATGATCCAGCGCCTGCTGTTCGATGACCGGGGCGGGGGCAGGCTGTGGCTCCGCCGCAACCGTCTGCGGTGCTTGCACAACGCCCAGCATTGACAGGGCGGTGGTCAGCAACATGCGTTTTGCGGAAATCTTTACAGTATCTTGTCGTTCAGCGTACATTTTCGATCCTCTTTTTTAGAATTATTGCCGATTAAAATATCCCACGTTTGGAATAAACCCGCCGAATCGGGTAAATGCCTTTTTCATGCTCAGTAAGGTGGTTCCGCTGGCCCGTCGTACCCGCACATGCCCATCCTCGGCGAATTGACGATGCGCATCGGTTCGCCGTAATCGTCGTGCGGGTGATTTTCCGCATGTTGGTCGCACAGCGTCCCCATTTCATCATGCTCGTAGATGCATTCCATGCATAACCATGCGGCGGGTTCTTGGCACTCTTGGCATTCAAACACGGGGTCGATGTTGCGCATCAATAATGTGACCGGATGCGCAGTGAGGGGTTTGCCTTCGCGCTGCCTGACCGGCTTAATCAATGTCACCGACTCGGTTCCGAAATCGTAAATATGGGTCAAGGTTTCGCCGCCCTGAAAAGCCTGGGCTATGGTTTTGGTCATGCCTATTTCCACGCCGCCAAAACCACCATAGGAAAACTGGCTCAAATGACCGCAGCATTCCAGCCAGATTTCCCGCAGATAATGATCCAAGTCGCCCAACTTGGCCGAACCTCGCATTTCCAAATCCAGCCAATATTGGGCTTGCCCATCGGCCTGCACCCGCAAATGGAACAGGGTTTCACGTTTGCGCTTGGAATCCTCTGCCTTGGTTATGGCCTCCAAAACTTTTGCGCAAGACGACAGATGTTTGTTTGCGCTGACTTTAGCAACTGGCTGGCCGCAGAAACTGCATAGCCCTTTGGTTGGTTTTGCTCTCATGGGTTAATCCTCCACACTGTCAAGTTTATCCATTGCGCGGGCGTGATCACCCGTGCGGGAAATTTCAATTGGGGACGGTCAAAGTCATGGATATCTCCCGAACGGTTATCCGTGAGGTCACTGGATGATTCGATGACACGGGTTAGCTGCTTCGTTCAAGTGTCGTGCAAGTTTATCCATACAAGTCGAGGGATTGCCATCACCGCCCGATTCCTCATGAAATTGGCGGCATCGCTCGGCATGAGCGATAGCCGTTGGTAATTTCAAGAGAAACGCTTGGGTCGGTTTCCAGTTACCTTTAGTGTAATCAGTATGAATCGATTTGAAGCGTTTTTCCACTGCCGCACTATCAGCAAAATTTGACGTGGTATATTCCTCATGCAACAGGAGCCAATATTCAAAACTTGGGTCTGAGTAGGCGAACAGGATACCGAAAAGTTCTTTCGATGACTGCGCCTGTTCGGCTTTTTTCCGATGCGGATGGTTGGCTGTTTCCAAATCAAGCACTACCCACACTTCGTCATACTCAACGGCAAAACCATTTTTGGCTTTCACTTTCCGGTTTTCGCGTAGTGCATTGGCTCGCTGTGTCAAACTTAACGGGTCGGTGCCTTTGGGATGGACGATTTCCACATCAGCGGATTTCAACTGGAGTTGATCCCGCAAGGCTTTCAAATAGTGCGGCTCGGTTTTTTCCCCTTCGGTGACAATCAGAAAAGTCCGGCCTGTGGCCCGTTGCTGAGGTTTATCGCGCTGATAGGTTTTGACATTACGATTAAACGACCTAGTCGTCCTCATAATTTAAGCCCTTCCGGGATAAAAGGTATACCGCCATAACGTCCAGCTAGATACCCCTTGGCGAGTGCCTCGTCTTTGCGTGGTTGATAATCCGTAAGTGGATAAAGTTGGGTCGCGCCGTTGGGCGATTTTTCAGTAAACCAAATTTGGTCGCGCCTGAATAAGGTGGTATCCAGCAATACGGGATTATGCGTGGTGAAGATTATCTGTGCGCCTTTGGGGTTATGGGTTTCCGATAGCAACAGCCTTAACAATTCTCTGACTAGGAGCGGGTGTAGGCTGGTTTCCAGCTCGTCAATAAAAACAGTGTGGCCGCCTTCAAGTATTTCTATCCAAAAACCAATCAAAGCAAAAAATTGGCGCGTTCCAGAAGATTCTTCATCGTCGAAATCCAAGGGAACTGGATCAATGCCTTCCACAGTATGCATTAAATTAACCGAATAACTCTCTTCAGTCAAACTTTTTTCTTCAATAAACGGCTGAGAATCAAAAGCTGAATTGAATCTCCTCGCTTTTGGATAAACATCTTGGATTCTTTGTTTAAATTGATCGTGTATTATTAATAATTCGGCTAAGATTGGATCTATATCTTTGACATTTGCACTAGCATTCGCTACACCAATGTCAGCACTTTTTAGCAAACTCAGAATCCGATCACGCTGTGCTGGATTTTTAAGTAATTCAATGGTATGCACATAAGAAATATTAGTACCATGGCTTAAACTGATTAACCGCAAATGTAAGTTAAACCAATTAAATATTACAGTCAGTTGTGGATGATTGAACTGAGGGCCAACCGATAGGTATAAAGCATTTTCTTTGGTTTTTTGTTCAAGACTCTTATCCCGTTTAAACCCGGCCGATGGTTTCGCCCATTCATAAGCCTTTTCCGTTTCGTTATAAATGCGGTGATACCATTTTTGTGGCAAGCCTTTAGGGTAAGCCACCAGGTATTCCTCGATAACTCGCTGCGGTGTTATTGCTAGGCCGAAGACAAACCGAGTCGCTTGGATTTCCCCCGCCTGATTAGTAATATCGGCCACAAAGGTGATTTCAAACTCGGAAGGTTTTTCTTTAGATTCCCGATCCAGCTTAAACGGCTCGGCCCCGGTTTTATCGCCCGGTTGCAGTTTGGTCGCTGAATTGACAACACAATCCCTTAAAAAGCCAATGGCTTGAATCACGTTCGATTTGCCGGACGCATTAGCCCCGTAGAGTGCCGCCCCTTTCAAGAAGCGCAAACCCGCAAGCCCCGGTAACGGATGCTCAATCACGCAACCATTCAAGGACTTGTCGGCATTGCTGGCGACTAAACTGAGAGTTTGTTGCTCACGGATAGAGCGAAAATTGGCAACCTTGAATTCAATAAGCATGGAGATTCTCAAGTAACGAGTCTAAATCTAGCTCGATTATTGCAGAAAAATCTCGAATTTATTATTTAATTTGATTAAGTGTAGGGTAGGCAAACGCTGTAAGCTAGAATGCCGGGCGCGACGGAATCGCGCCCGGCCTATCATCTTAGAATGTCTCAAACTTGTTGAGGTCGATGCCGGGCAGTTGCTGCAACACATTAATCATGAAGTTGCGGTCACAGCCGTCGGTCAGCATGGGCAGGCCAACCAGCAGCGCAAGCTGTTCGGGGTCATGCACTACCCGGTGATGGACCAGGGACGCGGCGACATAGGCGTGCCAATACGGCACATCCTTCTTGCCAACCGAGGCGAAATGCCACAGCACGTCCAACACCACGGGATGGTGGACGCGGGGGCCGCGTTTGCCGCCATGGATCAAATCACCGACACTCGTCGGGTCGGAATTGCCTTTAAGAATATCCGTATAGCGCACCAAAGCCCTCGCGAGGCTGTGCACGTCGGTCGTCGTATAGACTTCGACACCATCGGGGAAGGAAGGCATCAAGGGAAGGATACCTTCATGGTAGTAAACAGCGACATCAGCAGTTGCATTCATCGGGTCACACACTCCTAGGGAAAATTAAGGTTTAAGGACATACCGTCTCAAGCCATGGGTTACGGGCAATCGCGCTGGGGCAAAAAGGGACTCCCCCTTGCCGCCACCGCGCACCCGCCCCATCGTCTTATCTGTCAATGTTACGCTTGTTTTTGGCTATGATCTAGCAGAATGGCACGTTTGCGCCACGCTAAGCGCAAAGTAGCCCGCTGCCTTGGTCAATACTGTTGAATTAAGGCCAAACCCTGCCACTGCACTGGGCGCATCGGGTGCGGGGATGGTTTCCAACCCGCCAAAACACGCAAACCGGCCCATTCAAGCAAGCTGCATAATGCTCAGATTATATGATCTATAAGCGTATTTGATAAAACATTAAACTTTTTCAGCTTTTTTTTGCAAACTATCTATTTCTTCGCTCGTTTTTCTGCTATAAAAATAACCGTAGGGGACGTTTTCGGTTGGTGGTTGGCAAAAGGCTTTTGCGGGCGACCACGCCAATACCCTCCCCTGCCAAACACCCGCTCACTGCGGGAACCTGTAAACCCGTTTTTGGGGAGAATGTGCTATGACTGAATCTCAAATGACTGTTGGCATCCCAAGCATGTTTGGCTTGCAACACGGCCAAGGTGGCTCCCACGGAGCGGGTGAAGCAGGCGTGGATGTCAAAAAGTTGGAACGTTTTATGGCAACCGGGCTAGGCAGCCGCGGCGGCCCGAATAAAATATCCAACAAGCTAAAAAGAAGCCCAATGTCTTATCTTTTGCGCAACGCCATTCCGCTGGAATACTTGATGGCGACGGGGCTTCGCAGCCGGGGCGGCCCGAACAAGGCCACCAACAAGCTGAGAAGCCGCTTGACCTCATACTTGTACGTTTGAAACAACGGAGCCGCAGGGAAGCGGCAGCGTGGGCCAGCAGGGAGAGTCATCCATCCGCGACCGGCCATCCCGCTTCAAAATGGGCACCCATCGCGGCTAAAAACCACCGCTCTCACCCCTTAAGTTTCCTTTACTAACTTTTGCAAGTCCAAGGCCAAATCCCGGCTCAGCCGGTTCAAGCATTCGTTCAGCGCACCCGCCATAAGCCCGTAGTCCGTGACCGATGCCAACTCCCGGTAGTCGGCTTGACGGCCTGACACCGTCTGCCCATCGCGGAGGATGCTCCATTGCGCCGTCAGCACGGCCACGCCCTGCGGATCGACATGGAACTCCAAGACGGTGACGGCGACTTTGAACTTCGCCTGGTTGGCACGAGCCGAGACATTCGACAACACCACGTCCGCCGGAACCAGCAAGCCAAGGTTCTGCACCAACACCCGGGCGATGTTGTCGTCCAGCCGTTCGGCCCAGCGGTTGGTCTCGCTCAGCGCGTACTGGTTCTTCGCCGTCGCCTTGACCATCTGCGGCCGGTCCAAGTACTGGGGTATGCGGACAGGCGACAAGGCGATGAGAGGCCGGGCGGTTTCGTTGAACAGGCCAGCCTGCCCAGCACCCTTGACGGGTTCCAGCAGATAGAATTGGGACGGCGGCGACTTCCCCCCGATGCAGGCCGAAAGCGACAGCAGCAAGGCCAACAGCAGGAATGGCGCAACAGACCGGTTCGACTTCATCATCAACATCCTTAATGGTCTTTGCCGGAAATCACCGATTCCGGGTGGCGTTCGAGGTAATCAGTCAGGTTCTTCAGAGAGCGGGCGGCATCCCTCATCGCAAGCAGGGTTTCATTCAAACTGGAATCCGGGCCAACCGCACCGTCCACCGTATTCAAGGTGGACTGTGCCTTGTTGAGCGCAGCAGTCGCGGTATCGAGTGCTATGGTCGCGGACACCATGGCCTTGTCGGCGTCGGCCAATGCCTTGTCAGCACCCGCCAAGGTCTTCTCGGCACCCGCCAACACTGGCTTCACTTCTTGGTGGACATCGTTGACCATGGACCTGGATTCCCGCATCAAGGCATCAGCCCCCGTCATGGTCAGCTTGGTTTCATTGAGAATGGGTTCAAGATTATGGTTCAGCGTACCCAATGCCTGCTGCAATTCCTGCAACGATTTGGATAAGGCGACATTGGACTGCTTCATTTCTTGGGAAGCCAGCAAATCGCGGACTTGGGTCAGGGTATCGCTGAAATTCTGGGCGATTTGATCCAACGGCAATTTCCGCAGCTTTTCCGACATTTGCTCTGCGGTATAGCGAAGCTCGTCGGTAGTGGCAGGAATGCAGGGCAATTCAATCAGCCCCTGATACTTTATCATAGCGAGATGGGCCGGCTTGTCGGGGTACATGCCAAAATCGACATATAGCAAGCCAGTCAACAAGCTTTGCATCTCCAAGCGGGCGCGAAACCCATCCTTGACCAGCTTGCCTACATTGGCTCGCAAACGCTTGGGGTCGGGATCGATTTTGTCCACCAGCCCGTTCATTCCGACAAAGCTATCGCGGTTAATTTCCACGACCACGGGTTTGTAGACTTTATCAGTTTCATCGTCAAGCTCAAGCCTGATGTCCTTTACCATGCCAATCTTGACACCCTGCATTTTCACCGGCGCGCCGATCTCCAAGCCATTCAGCGACGAATCGAAAAATATCACAAAGTAGACTTTGTCGGTGTCAAAAAACTGCGACCCGCCGAACATTAGCAGCCCAGCCACCAGCAACGCCAGTGCGCCAAGGGTGAAACCGCCGATGAACATGGGGCTGACGGGCTTACTCATAAACTACAGCACTGCCAGTGAAGGGCACCTCGCCACCGCCTAAGCCTTGCCAACGATCCCGGCAACCAGGACACGCCCGCCGATGAGCGGGCCCAACCAAGGAAAAACCCGCATGAAACAGCGATCCGCTTTGCTGATCCAATCCGCGTCCGGCAACAAGCGACGAACCAGAAAATTGAAGTAAGCCCGGTGCAACACCTTTGACATGGGAGCCTCGACCAAACGCATGTCATCCTCGCTCATCTTGCGCTCGTCGGCGGTAATATAGGGTTCGCGGGAACCATAAATCAGCCGCTGCATTCGGGGGTACAGAACCTGCTCGACGAATTTGGAACGGCGCACATTTTCAGTCAGGCTATGGGAATACACTTCGCTCACCACCAGCAGCCCACCCGCTTTGATGACACGGCGTATCTCAGCGACAGTCGGCACCACATCGCAATGATGCAGCACATCATGGGCAAGCACCACGTCAAACAGACTGTCTTGGTACGGTAATTTCTCCGCCGGGGCCACCTGAAAATCGATGCTGAGCGCATCCCTGTCGGCACGTTCGCGGGCAATCTCAATGGATTCCGGGCTTAAGTCGAAGGCATGGACATTGCCCCCTAGCCTGGCCACGCGCAACGCATCTTCGCCAAACCCACAACCAATGACAAGGACGTTTTTCCCCTTCAGGTCCAAACCCCGAAGGTACGAATACAGCGCCCAGTAAGGGTTCCACCAACGGCGGGCATCGGAAAAAACGACTTCGTAGTTAGTCGGCTGCTCCGCAAGATGGCGGTGCTTTTTGGCATGATCCCGGTGATACTCAAGTTCGCGCAACTGCCGTATCGTATAACCGTCCTCTTCTTGCATAGTCATGCTGCCCTAAATCTTCAAGGATATAAAATATCATTATAATGCCACACTCATCGCAAGGCGCAAGCCGTTTTCTCACCCGCTTATCAAACTGGGTTTGGAGAAATGACGCGGGGGCGCAAGGCCGGCCTTGTGAGGCCGCTGACAGGCAAGACAAACCCTGCAAGCCTAAGGCCAAATGCCGCTTGGCTGGATGCATCACTATCGCACCCTTCAAACCGCCCTCCCCTTACCCCTCGTCAGAAACTGGATAATCTTGGGGTCGGTAGACTCGGCCAGCAACTTTTTCGGGGAGCCAGTCGCCAACATGGTCTTGGTTTCGGAGTCAAGAAACACCGAGTTATTGCCAATGGCAAAGATGCTGGCCAGTTCGTGGGTGACCACCACAATGGTCGTGCCCAAAGTGTCGCGCAGATTGATGATTAGATCGTCCAACAAGCGGGCGCTGACCGGGTCCAGCCCCGCCGACGGCTCGTCGAAGAACAGAATTTCAGGGTCCAAGGCCATGGCGCGGGCCAGCCCGGCACGCTTCTGCATGCCACCCGAAATTTCGGACGGGTAATACTCCTCAAAACCGGCCAAACCGACCAAAGCCAGCTTATAGGAAACAATGTCTTGGATTTCGCCACGGCTTAAACGGGTGAACTCGGTCAACGGCAAAGCAATGTTTTCCGACAGTGTCAGCGAACTGAACAAAGCCCCGCTTTGGTACAGCACCCCGATGCTGCGCATGATCAACACCCGCTCGTCCGCATCCGCCTCCCAGAAGTTTTGCGCAGCGTAGAATACCTCCCCCTTGGCGGGGCTTTGCAGGCCAATCAGGTGTTTCAGCAAGGTACTCTTGCCACAACCCGACCCGCCCATGATGATGAACACATCACCCCGGCAGATGGTGAAATTAAGATCATGCTGGATCACAAAATCACCATAGGCCATAGTCAAATCCGTCACCGTGATATGCGGGTCCGCCATCCCCTGCCCTACCCTGTTCAAATCCCGAACCGGCTACAGATCAACGTGACCACCGAATCCGCCACGACGATGTAAACGATGCTGTTGACCATGGCCGACGTCGCCGCATCGCCCACCGCCGAAGCGCTGCGCCCGCATTGCATGCCCCTCATGCAACCCGCGATGGCAATCAGCACCGCAAACAGCACACTCTTGCCCAAGCCCACCGTAAAATCGTGCAATTGCACCGCCCTGCGAGTCTCGTTGTAATACTGTAACCACGAAACATCGAAGGCGCTGACCGTCACCAGCGCACCGCCCAACATGCCCATCAAATTCGCGTAAAGCGCCAACAAGGGCATCATCAGGATCAAGGCCGACAGGCGCGGCAACACCAAAAACTCCATCGGCGAAATGCCCATGGTCTTGAGCGCGTCAATCTCGCTGTTGACATTCATCGTCCCCAATTGCGCCGCATAAGCCGCCCCGGTGCGGCCCGACATGATAACCGCCGTCATCAAAGCCCCCATTTCGCGCACCGTCCCCAGACCCACCAAATCGGCAATATAGATCTGTGCGCCAAACATCGACAACTGCACCGCGCCGACAAAGGCCAGAATAAGGCCCACCAGCAAGCTAATCAGCGTGACAATCGGCAGTGCCGAAGGCCCCGCATCCTGAATGCACAGCAGCATGTCCACGGGCCTGAACCGCGCCTTGCCCCGCAACAGAGCCCAGCCTGCCAACATCGCCTCGCCGATGAAATACACCAAGCCCTTGGCATCTTGCACCCCGGCCAGCACCGATTTGCCGACATCCGCCAGTAGCGACACGCCATGGGCCGAACGCCTCGCATCAGTGCGTTCGGGCACGGCCCGTGCCAACTTCAACAATCCTTGCACACCTTCCGGCAAACCGGACGCATCCACCTCGACACCTTCGCGCCGACACCAATCGATGATTTTGATCAGATAAGTCGGCAGGCGACTGTCCCATCCCGTCAAATTGCGGGTTTGCAGCAGGATGCGGCGCGGCTTCTGGGCGGAATCGAATTCTGCGATCAACGCCTCAACCGGCTTGGCTATCGCCGCCCCATGAACCCAAGCACCACTGAATTGGAGGATGGACTGCGCAGAATTGTCGGTAGGGATAAGCCCCACCGCCCCGACCCCCGGCTGGGGGTTGTTTGCCTCAATCGGCTTCATTTGGGACTCTCCTTAAAATGCTCACGCACCAAGATTTTACCTTATCGCTGTTAATTCCAATCCAGCCGATTCAAACGGCAAAAGGATAAGGCTTGACAAGCTGTAATCGTTCGATTACCTATTATCTAGGTGCATTATAAAATCATTGCCCGATTTTACCCAATTGTTATAGACATCTCGCCCCGCCTTCCTTATTGTTATCACCATCCGCAGCCAGTCGGCGGCGAGCGGACAGCACGGCGGGTTGCAGGGCTTTTCTGCCAACCCGTCCATGCACGGGCCGACGATTCCCTGCCCACACAGACTAACCTAATGGTGAGCCCATGAACAACAGCATCCAGATTCGCACCGTCACCGTCGAATTGCTACGCTCCGGCCCGCCGCACAACCAATTGCTGTCGCCGTTGACGCCTTACCTCGGCATCTGTGGCAGCAACGGGGCGGGGGTCGTCAACCTGCCTTACGAACATGCGACATTCATGCGCCGCATGACCGCGATGCGCTACGACGACGGCGCGGACAAGGAGCGTCTGGCGGTGCTGCGCGACATCGGCATGGACATGGCGAAGATACTCGGTTCGGTCCCCAGCCTACCGGGGGCCTTGAGCTTTCACGATGGCGGGGTGGAAACCCTCGTGCATTTGCGCCTGATGCTGTCGGCCTCGGAACTCGCCCTGCTGCCGTTTGAACTGGCGAAAATGCCCATGGGCCCGTATGCTTCGACCGAAAGCTGGCTGGCCCTGCAGACCAGTGTGCCGGTCTGCATCACCCGCCGCAGCCGCAACGTGTCATCCGAGGGCAACCTCTGGCCGGTGCGTCCGCGCATCCTATTCGTCGCCACCGACCCCAGTCCGGCCAACATACCGTTTGAAGAACACCGCGCCGAGCTGTTGGCGGCGATCCAACCCTTCCTTTACCCCGGCGCTGAAACACCTAGCCTATCGGAGGATGGCCGCCGCGAACAATACGGCGACTGGCTGACGATCATCAAAGACGCCTGCTTCGAGGATGTCGCCACTGAATGCGCGGAGAACCAATACACCCACATCCACATCTTGGCACACGGCGACACGCTGCAAAATGCCCAGGACGTGTCCTACGGGTTGGTGTTGCGCACCGCCGAAGGCGACACCGACGTGGTTTCCGGCGACCGGCTCTCCTGTGCCTTGGCCCGCATCGTGGGGAACAAGATTCACCGGCCCACCGTGGTGACACTGGCGACTTGCGACAGCGGCAATGCCGGCTCGGTGATAGTCCCCGGAGCCAGCCTGGCCCATGCGCTACATCTAGCCGGCATCCCGTTGGTGGTGGCATCGCAGTTCCCGCTATCCAAAACTGGTTCGGTCTCGCTGATCCGCACCCTGTACCGGGGGCTCATGAATGGGGACAACCCTTGGATACTGCTACACCGCATCCGCAGCAACTTGCACGGTCATCTTGCCGAGACGGTCCACGATTGGGCGAGCCTAGTGGTCTACGAGGCTTTAACCGACAACCTGGACAGTCAACTGGAAGCGGTGCGCTATCATCAAAGCAAGATTGCCATCAGCGCAGCCCTTGAGCGGGTGGACTTGGCCGTGCGTGACGGGGATGCGATAGTGGACGGCGCAAGCCATGAACAACGTGCCAAAACGGTTCGATCCGCCTGTGACAAGCTGCCTTTGGAGGGCGAATACCGGGCGGAGTCCTTGGGACTGCGGGCCAGTGGCAACAAACGGCTTGCCCAGGCGGAATACTCACGATGTGTGGGACTGGGGCCGGATTCCCCCGAATACCGCAACGGCTTGTTGCTGTGCTGCGATTACTTGGAACAAGCCAGAACCGATTACCGCCAAGCCGCACGGGGTTTCCTCGTCAATGAAGGCAAGCCCTTGCAACGCATGGCCACACTGCACTGGTTGGTCGTGCAAATGCTCACGATGGATGTCGTGTTGGGCAAGCCGATGCCAGAAGGCTCATGGGAAACGGCCAAACTCTCCGCAGAAGCCTATCTCGACCACCCGTCAACCGACGAGAGGGCATGGGCCCACGGCAGTCTGGCGGAGTTGTGGCTGCTGCGGCTCGGCAGTACACGCAAAACCCCTGATAACGCGGCACAGCAAGCCAAAGCGCATGTTTTGGAACTGGTCAACTTGTTTGCCACCGGCGATGCCTTCCCCATCACTTCCACCCGCAAGCAATTCGAGCGCTACACGCAATGGTGGGGACAGCAAGCGTTTGTGGACGGCCTTGCCGAGTGGAATGGCGAGCAAAGGTCACCATGGGACGGTGCTGGCGGCATCGTCGAAACCGCCCATGAACTCGTCGCCCTACTGACCCAACGCAAGTCCAGCCGACGCGCACTACCCGCAACAGAAGCGCCATCCCGGCCTGAGCCTGTCAAGTCGGCAGAACACAGCCTGATAGAAGGCAAACTCAAACTGTCCGCCGCCACCAAGCCGGCGACCCAGAAAAAGCCATCCACCCAGCCGGACATAGTGGAACACGCCAGTTCCGGGGAAGCGTTTGCAAGCATCGAAATGCTGCCCGCCGGCCATGGCGACTGCCTATGGTTGCAATATGGCGAGGGCCAAACGACCTCCCGCGTGTTGATCGATTGCGGAACCGACAGCACCTATGACCGGCTAAAACAGCGAGTCGCGCTGCAACCGGACAATCAACGCGACTTCGAGTTGTTTATCTTGAGCCACATCGATGCCGACCACATCGGCGGCGCAATCCCGTTTTTCAAAGACCAAAGCTTAGGATTGCGCTTTGCCGATGTCTGGTTCAATGGCTGGGAGCATCTGCCATCAGACAAAATGGGGGCCAAACAGGGCGAGATATTCTCGACGCTGATCCAACAATACAAACTGCCTTGGAATCAGTGGCGCGATGGCGGGCCGATCATGCTAGACGGCGACGAATTGCCGGTTTGCGAACTACCTGGCGGAATGCGCCTGACCCTGCTCTCGCCGACTAAGGACAAGCTCGCCACACTGGCGAAAAAATGGAAGGCGGAAATCGAAAAACTAGGGTTGACGGTGGGCAAAGCCAGCGATTTCACCCAATTCCTGCGCGCCACCCCGTCCACTTCCACCGATGTGGACAAACTCGCCGACGCACCGTTCAAAGCCGATGCCGCCGCACCCAACGGCAGCAGCATTGCCGTACTGGCCGAATACCGGGGCAAGAGCATCCTGCTTGGCGCAGATGCCCATGCGCCGCTGCTGGTCGCCTCCATCCAGAAACTGCTCAAACAGCGCAAGGCCGACAAGCTCAAACTCGATGCCTTCAAAGTCTCCCACCATGCCAGCCAGAACAATCTGAACATCGAGCTGATGAAGCTGCTCGACTGCCGCCGTTATCTGATTTCGACCAATGGCGACCATTTCAACCATCCTGACCGCGAAGCGATTGGCCGCATCATCAAATACGGCGGCGACCACCCCAAACTGCATTTCAACTTCCGCACCGATTTGAACAATGTCTGGGCGCAAAAAGCCTTGCAGGAGAAATATGGCTATGAGGCGTTTTACCCGGAGGCGGGTCAGTCGGGTTTGTTGGTCCGGCTGTGAGCTTTTATTCCACCCCTTCTATCGCCGTCCTGAGCTGCCACCCGTCCACGCCTTGCCCGGCCATCCATCGTGTCACCGTGCAGACTGGGAGGGAAGGCAGCAGGCTTGCCTTGAAATACCGGCTTGAGGGCGACATTGATGCCTTGGCGATTCCGCCGGTTGCCCCCCCGCAACGTGCCGACGGGCTTTGGCAAACCACCTGTTTCGAGGTGTTTATCACCGTACTGCCGCAGACCGGCTCGGTTTTGAAAACCGAGCCGGTATTTGACAGTGGCTATTATGAATTCAACTTCTCCCCGTCCACGGCATGGGCCGCCTACGCTTTCACCCGTTACCGGCAAGGCATGGCGATGGCGAACTTAAGCGAACCTGTTAAAATTGCCGTATGCCGCGATATTGGCTGGCTCGAACTGGAATCCGTCGCCAACTTGGGCGGCCTAGGCTTGCCGAATGAGGGTACTTGGCATCTGGGATTGTCGGCGGTCATCCGGCAGAAATCCGGCGACCTGTCCTATTGGGCCTACGCACACCCCCAAGGCAAGCCGGATTTTCACCATCCTGACAGTTTCGCCTTCGAGTTAGAAGTTGACTAGGTTGCTAGCCATTACCGATGTTATGGATGTTTTTCAAGGAAAAACCTAGTCGGCGAAGCCAAGTAGGTCAGATGGGCATGTCGCATGCCCCTTCACTCAAAATAAATTTGTCCGTTCACTCGGCATCAATCTTGGACTTTGGTGCTGAGCTTGGATTAGATAAGTCTGCAATGTACCCGCACAGCCCTATTCATGGCATTGCTTTGTGCCTCCATTCAGCATAAATGGGTATATTGAAAAGCAATTCGGTTCATGTTATCTTGCATACTTAGAACGTATAAAAATAAAATCCGCATTTAGTCATGGTTCATACTCGCTTCCAATTTTAATTTTTCAATCAACATTTTAGCAATAATGGGGATATGATGCGTACAAAATTATTACCAATTTTAGCCAGCCCTTGCTGTAAAGCAGAAATACGTCTTGAAGGTTTTAACAATGAAACTGGAGACAGCAAGGTGTCAGAAGGAATATTAACGTGCGTGGCATGTCAGACTGAATACCCAATTATAAATGGCATACCAAGATTTGTCATCGAACTATCAGAAGAAGAAAAGTCGGCACTGTCAAACATTAAGTCCCAAGGACTTGTTATTCGTGAACAAACAAAAAATGATGATGTTAGCAGCGAGGATATATACAAGAAGATAGAACGTATAATTCGTGAATATGAGGCTCCTCATGCAGGTAAAAGTGAATATGCTAAACAAAAATATGAAAAAGATTTGAACTATAGAATTTATGGATGCGAGATTCAGGATAAGTTTGTCAATACACTCAAAAAGTACTATACCGGATCTATGGGGACATTTGTTGACGTAGGCGCTGGTCAGGGGGGACTGACTAAATGCTTTAATGAATATTTTAAATCTGAATTGAGTATAATTGTAGACTATGACATAAAATGGGTAAAAGTTGCTCAATTAAGAAATCCCAATACTGATATTTTTAGGGGAGATGCCACTCGATTACCATTTAAAGATGGAACTATAGATTTTGTAATGTCGCAAGCCATGCTTGAACACATTAAGGATTATAGCAAGGCAGCAAATGAATTGTGTCGGATAACTAAAAAAGTAAGCTTTATTTCTTGGAACCCTAATAAGTATTCAATATATGATTTCGGTCATCTTGAAGCACCTGTCACCCTGCTGCCAAAATCCATTGCACCGCAGGTGGCAAAATGGTGGCATGGCTTGCGCAAAACGGGAAGGTCATACGAATCGATTGTAGCAGAGTTAAATTCTACTTTTTATATTGCAACGACCCATATAAAAAAGATCATGCAGAATTATGGTGTTGTACATAACGTATTCACAGAGTTTGGAATGAATAGCCTTAAAAGTGAATACACACATCATGCGGGCAGCTTGAAAAAATTACTTAAGAAAATGCCATTTGTTGCGAGATTATTTTTTTCCACCCTAGCATTTTTAAAAATCGAGCCGATCTGTTACTATATCCTAATAAAACAAGATAAGGCTTAACATCAGGACTTTATGAAAAAGTAATTATAGTATCATGATGACTATGATATACGGACTCATCACTAGGAGATAAATGAAATTCGGCATCGACCTGTTACTTGAACACGCGGACTTACGCAAACCCTTGGCAAACCGCCAAGTCGCCTTGCTGGCCCACCCCGCCTCGGTGACGGCGAACCTCGTCCACTCGCTGGACGCACTGGCAGCGACTAAAGGCATCACACTGACTGCCGCCTTCGGGCCCCAGCACGGGCTGCGCGGCGACAAGCAGGACAACATGGTCGAATCGGCGGATTTCATTGATCCCGCCCTTGGCATCCCGGTGTTCAGCCTATACGGCGAAGTCCGCCGACCCACCCCTGCGATGATGGACAGCTTCGACGTATTGCTGGTCGATTTGCAAGATTTGGGTTGCCGCATCTATACCTTCATCACCACGCTGCGCTATGTGCTGGAAGAAGCGGCTAAGTTTGGCAAATCGGTCTGGGTGCTGGACCGGCCCAACCCGGCGGGCCGCCCGGTCGAGGGGTTGCGCCTGCGCGAAGGCTGGGAAAGCTTCGTCGGCGCTGGAAACATGCCGATGCGGCACGGGCTGACCTTGGGCGAATTGGCGCATTGGTTCATTAACACAGCGCGGCTGGATGTCGATTGCCACGTCATTAAGATGGAGGGATGGGAACCCGCCCAGGCACCGGGGTATGGCTGGCCCTTGAATGAACGCAGTTGGATCAACCCCAGCCCCAACGCGCCCAACCTGTCGATGGCACGCTGTTACGCCGGCACGGTCATGCTGGAAGGCACGACCCTGTCGGAAGGTCGCGGCACCACGCGGCCTCTGGAACTGTTCGGCGCACCCAACTTGGATGCGGACAAACTACTGGCTGAAATGCACCGGCTGGCCCCGCATTGGCTGCAAGGCTGCCGCTTGCGAACCTGCTGGTTCGAACCCACGTTCCACAAGCACAAGGGGACACTGTGTTCCGGGGTGCAAATCCATGTGGACGACCCCGCCTACGGCCATGACAGCTTCCGCCCGTGGCGGCTGCAAGCCTTGGCCTTCAAGGCCATCCGCAACCTCCACCCGGACTATCCGCTCTGGCGGGACTTCCCTTATGAATACGAACACGGCCGCCTCGCCATCGACCTGATCAACGGCAGCGAGCTATTGCGGGAATGGGTGGACGGGCCGGAAGCCAGCCCGGGCGACTTGGATGCGCTGACCGCACCGGACGAGAAGGCATGGCAAGAAGTGCTTGACGCAGTCAGTTTGTATGCTTGAAATCAATTCTTAGAAGCCACAGAGACGGAAACCTCGAAATACCTAGCGCTTTGGCAAGCTCAGCGTGGACAAGACCCGTTTTTCGAGGCTGCCTGCCCCGTCAACCTTCACTCTTTATCTGTCGCGTTCACTTTCTTGAAATAAAACACCTCAATATCGGCTGGCAATACAACCAAGAGAGGCATGAATAGTCTCAATATCAATACCATAACCCATGTCACTATTGGGTTAGGCTTATGTCCGTAGGCTATCCGTTCTTTCATTCCATCAGAACTCAAAGAAGGCAAGGTATGCTTATTAAGTAGTTTAAATCCATTAGATTCAACTAATGAAACAAGATTATCAGCGCGAAAATAGTGAATATGCGGAGAGGGGAAACCTACTTGCCATAGTCTATCAAATGGATTTGAAATGCCAAACTTACATAATTTAGCTGCCGTGTTATAAAAAAACCCTGTACTAACAGGTATATTGACAACCATGACACCGTCGTTGACCAAGTGCTTATGGACGGCCTTTATGGTAAATAGCACATCAGGTATATGCTCCAACACGTCATTAAAAATGACTAGGCTAAATTGTTCACCCCCGTCCAAGACATCAGGGAAAAATCCATTGCGCACTTGCAATCCTTTGGCTTTGGTTTGCTGATAAATATTAAGGTCCGGCTCAATGCCAAGCGTCTCAAATTCTTTGTCGGCCAGTTCCAAGAACCAACCATGGGCGCAGCCTACATCAAGAATTGGCACGCTCTTAGGGATATTTAACGCCTTTATCTGCTCAATGATAATCCTGAAATTAGCCTTCCTCAGCGTTGTCAAGCCGATTGATCGACCAGTTTCGTCAACCATGGCATGGGCATCGCTATCGTTAATGCTAGGTGACCAGATGCTGCACTCGTAATGGCAATCAGGACATTTTTTATGCCAGTCGACTAATCCGTCGAGCAATAAACTACTGCATACAGGGCAAAGTACGGTCATGGTTAAAGTTCGATGGTGGAAATAGTCACACCGGCCAAAATCAGTATAAACCCGTAAAACGTCTTGGCTTTAAATGGCTCTGACAAGGTGAAATGGGCCATGGTGGGAACGAATATAAACGCTAAGGCGGCAAAGGGATAAGCCAAACTTAGCGGAACATTTCTAAGAGAAAATATCCAGAGTATCGTTGCCACCCCGTACACCGCCAACGCCAACATCAACAAGGGGTTGGTCAGGGTTGAAACGATGGATTGGTTGGGGTTTATTTTATCCGCGACCATCTTGAATAAGATTTGACCGACTGATAACAGCAGTATAGTAAAAATAATTTGGATTATATTTGAAATTTTCATGTTAATGTGTTGGTTAAATTATCGCCTGCTGATGCGTAGGTAATAGCTTACCTTGATGGCGTACCGGAGGACAAAAGCCTATCTTGGTTTGCTAGGGCGGGTGCCCGTAAAAAGCATTCGGTGTCGCCCCAATTGCCTTGGGCGGGTTGGGACAGAAGCAATATCATAACCGATAAACGCCATTAAAAGCTGAAACCCCACTAAAATTGGCAAAGCGGCAAGCATGACCGTGCCAGAAGGTGTGGCAACCATGCTCTGTGAAGACCCCATCCAATGGTAAGTACCATACGAAACCCCAAAGATGATTAATAAAAGCCCCATTGGCAACTCAATCGACGCGAGTGACAAATCCCTCAAATAATAGTTATAAAATATGCGTTTAAAATAATTCCTCATGTGCTTGAATAAAAATTCAAATATTATTTTTGATATTTTCAAATTACTGGTTTCGTCTGCATAATGTGCGTCCATCGGTATGTCCAACACCACGGAACGAAGTGTGTTCAACCGGAATAGCATGTCCGTCTCGAAAAAATAGCGATTGCTAATTTTATGAAAAGGAAGGTGTTTCGCGACGTCTTTATGTATTGCCGTGTAGCCATTGGTTGGGTCAAATAGATTCCAATAGCCCGTCGAAAACTTGGCCATGAACGAAAGCACGGTATTACCGAACAGTCGCACCCCTGGCATTGATTTTATTTGCTCCAAGTCAAAGAAGCGGTTGCCCTTGGTGTAGTCCGCTTCACCTATCAGGATCGGCTCCACGAAGAACGGGATCAACCCCGGGTCCATCTGACCGTCGCCATCGATTTTGACAATCACATCGGCCCCATCGGCAATGGCGGCAAGGTAGCCTGAGATGACAGCACCCCCCACACCTAGGTTGTTGGCATGGCGGATGATTCGGACGCGCCCGTCCTTCACGTGCTGCCTGACAAATTCGCCTGAACCTTCCGGGCAGGCATCATCGATGATGTAGATATTCCGCACGTATTCGGGAATCTCCGCAACCACCTTCGCTATTTGTTGAATAACCTTATAGCATGGGATGACCACCGCTATGTTGGCATCGAAACCCTCGTGTTCGTTTTGCAATGTGCGGGGGGACTGCTTGAGTCTGTTCATAATGTCAATCATCCTTAAACGATATTGCTTTAAACAATATGGGATCCACAGACTGACCCGCCATATACACATCCGCAAAGCTTGCATTGGGCGGGGCTGTCACCTCCATGGAATAATCCGTCATGTTAACCTGACAGTCATTGACCCTGATATCGGCTTTGATTAATTGCTTATTGCCGTCTAGCCAATTGACTTGCAAACGTCCAGGCGCCGGCTTCGTGCTGCAATGAAACTTGACCGAGAGCAAATATCGGTTATTTGGGGTGACGGGCACCCTTTGACTGGCAAATGACTCCACGCTCACCAAGAACTCCTTGTCAGGGGTGAACCTCACCCCGTCGTTCATTGTCCAGTTATTTGATGATTCCAAATTCGAGTTCTTCAGAAGCTCGATGCCTTCCACGCTGTCATGCAGGAATGTCCTTACTGAAATGTTCCCAACCCTTGAAACTGTATTTGTCAGTTTATCAAGCAATAAACGCTGCCCCTCATTACCCCAGTTATCGTCAACGATGAGGTAGTCAATGTGGTATTTTTTCAACACCTGGGCAAACTCGACTTCGGTGTTGGCAGCATTGACCATGGCATTAAATTGAGAATTATACCAGTTAGCGTACAAAGCATCAGCAGCCAAGCCAGCACCAAACGGAGCGGCAAAGAAACCCACTGGCCTGTGTTCGGCGTTCAAGGCATTGACAAGCTCGACTGCATTTCTGATAGGTAATGTTTTCCTGAGGAAAGACTCCCGGTCGGATTGGCTGGAAAGATATTCAATGGGGAAATCAACATAGGGGCTAGGCCCGGCATGGATGAATATCAAATTGAGTCCGACACAAGCATAGGCGATTGCATTTTCCAGCGTTTTTAGGGGAGAGTCAAATTGGGAGATGCCAATGCCTATAGTGGAAAAAAAGAAAGGGAATAAGGGAAACACATACCTTAAATAACTAGTCGAATGAAATATCAATAAAAAACTTACCACTCCAACAAACAATAATGTAATTGCATTTTTCTGCCATTTCATCAATATCATCAACGAAGTCGCTGGCAACAGCAGCAGCCACTGAAACCCCGCCACACCTGGAAATGCCTCCATATAATCTGTCGAATGGAAATTAAGGTCATAGATCATTTCCCATGAAACCCCCAAATGCCAGCGGGCATCCACAAAATTATAAGCGCCAAACAATGGCGACTTGAAAATTCCATTGTAAAACGGAAAGACGGGGTTGCCAGTCAGTATAAACGATGTTGCATAGGGTATTATCCCGAGTACGAAGAATAGCCCAAGGCCAGTCAATATGGCATTGACATGCTCCTTTTTCATCCACATTTTGTAGCGTATTGCCAAAACCAAGAGAAGAATCGGCAACATGAACAGCGTCAACACCTTTGCACTCAATGCGCAACCGAGCATGAACCCCGCAATGGGAAGCTCGTGGTTCGGGTTTCCGTTCGGCGAACATGAGCGCAACAATGCAAATGTCCCCACTCCAGCAAACGCGGTCAACACCGATTCAATGTAAACGCTACCTCCCTCGACAAAGGTGAGAGGTGTGGACAAAAACAACAGGACCGCCCATCTAGAGCCGAGCGAACTGCCACCCGCCCACAAGACAAGATTACGAATTAATAACCCTAGGGCAAAAATGAACCCTAGGTTAATTAGGCGGGCGGAGAATTCCCCGCCCAACATATAGCCTATGGAAAATATCCAATCCCCCAGCATAGGCATGACCGCCCACGCATAGGTGTCGGCTGCAAACCCCCATTGATGCCGTAATAATAGCTGCGCAGGTATGAAAAGATGCATTGCGAGCGGGTCATGCCCAATCTCAGGCATCAGCCCAATAACGAAATGAATAAGCACCACACCGACAATGGCAGTATCCAATATTTTTACCGGCTGCGGTTGATCATACTCACATTCAAACCACTTCAACTGCTGGTTCAAAAACGCCTTCAGCGACTGAGGCCACACCAACAAGGGAATAATTAGGGCGAGAGCATATATACCAGGATAA
The DNA here is from genome assembly GCA_903930145.1 of uncultured Methylococcaceae bacterium. Taxonomy (GTDB): domain Bacteria; phylum Pseudomonadota; class Gammaproteobacteria; order Methylococcales; family Methylococcaceae; genus Methylumidiphilus. The sequence goes on along the minus strand of CAIYXP010000191.1, from coordinate 61,938 downwards.
TTATAGGGTAAGTGCGCAAACAATCCGACCGATACTCCGAACAGACCCATCCCGACTAACCATTGGTCGAGAGTGCTGTGGTGACCATCGCCTAGAGCCATGGATAATATAGACTTCCCCAAAATGATAGAGGATAAAATAATCCAAATCACCACCATCAACGACCATAGGGCATTGGCATAGAGAGCCAATGCAATACTGATTATAAATCCAACTGACAGGGGTGACTTTTTAAAAAATGATGACCCGAAAAAAACTAGGAGCAAGACTGCAACAAAATAAAATCCTGATTTGATCATACCCTCATTGGTATAACGATAATCCTTATTAAAATCCAAGTTATTCAAGCCGTGCAAGGTAAGGGCCACGCCTATGGCTAACACTAGGTAATAAATAAACTTGGTGTAACGTTCAGAAATAATTGTCATGAGTGAATATTTTAGCTAAATATTGATTTTGTTGGATTTTGCTTGACTAAGCACGGACATGGCGACAAATTCCGGCAGCGGTGCGGCAAACCGCTTAAGGGTTTTGCCTCTCGCAATGGGTTTTGCCATGGGCAGCGCCCCTCGGCAAAGCCATTCCGACATGCCGGGCAACTTCACGCTATCACTCACGCATGCATGCAATGGGGCGCCTCAATCTCGATTTCCTCCATACCGTTGCCCCTGTTGTTTTCGCTGTGGTTTTCACTTGCCAATCCTATTTTTCCCTTGATGAAATTGATCAGCTCCCACGCGGCATCCTCCCGTGTCGGATACGGTCCCTTGATGTTGTAATTGATCAGATCCCGCGCGGCTTCTTCCAGCGAAGGATACCGTCTGTTGAAACTGTCATCATCGCATTCGCCTTTGCGAACTCTGAAAAACCATTCTTGCTTATACTCATAACCGAAAATGCGCTCTACTTGGGTAATCATGATGGTTCCTAGCCTGTCTCGTATAAGTTAAGATTGAGGGGCATTGCCATCCTTGACCGATTGGGCAGTCCGACACGCATAGACCTAAAATGGCGACAGCATGGGCGAGACTTTCTGCCCCATAGTATCACCCGGCTGGCAAAACCGATCAAGCGGGGCGGAATTTACCCCGGCACGGCAAACACTGGCAACGCCTTAAGCAATCCAGTGCAGGGCAGCCATAAGCACAGCCTGCAAGGGTCACCCCATTGATATGTGCTGTAGAAAAACAGGGGTTTACGGAGCGCCTTTCCGCACTGGGTAGGCAACTTCGCGGACCTCGCCAATTAAATGCCAACTATTTGCCTTTGGAATTGTAAAATATCCATTCACATAATACATGTAAATAACACCGGTATTTGCCATGAGAAAACACCCAAAAAATAATTTCGTTTTCCTTTTGGTTGGCCTGCTATTTCTGTTTGCACTACTCCCGCTGTTGCACCAGTTTTCAGGGGAACAATTGGAAGTCGACCTGTTGCGCGCACTGTTGTTGGTGGGCTTCAGCCTGTTCATCGTGATTAGCGTGTGGAGCCTTTACCGGGAAAGATTGATCTTCCGTGTCGGGCTTGGGCTTGCGGGGCTGAACATAGCGATTTCAATAGCAGAATTGCTCTTTCCCTCCCATATTATCGAGCTGTGCGCCATCCTCCTAGTCATGGGGTTTTCCATGTTGAGCTGCTTCATCGCCGGGCGGCATGTGTTCAGTTGGCGCGAAACCGATGCCAACAGCCTCACTGGCGCGGTTTGCGTGTACCTCCTACTGGGCTTGATCTGGGCGCTGGTTTACCATGGGTTGTCGGCCCTTTGGCCTACCGGCCTGTTCCAAGGGTTGCCGACGCAAGGCAAAGGCGTCTATCTTGACGATTTTTTATATTTCAGTTTTGTGACATTGACCACCGCCGGTTACGGAGACATCACGCCGGTCAATCCGGTGGTCAAAATGATCGTCTACATGGAGATAATCACCGGCCAGTTTTACATGGCCATCTTGGTGTCCGGGCTGGTTGCGCATTTCATGGGGCAGCGATTATCCCGATAACCCGGCCTCCCATTTCACATTATGAATGTGTCACACAGCAAACCCTACTATTGATAAAATGGAAGGGGCGATGCCATCCGGTCGAACCGGTGGGGGCGACAGGCTTTCACATCCGCAATTCAGGCCGTCGGCAGGCAAGCCACATGCCATGCAAATCGGCCCATGATAATTCCAAAAAGACGGTGTTATGAGATTAATTATTATAGTGACTGCGGTTCTCATGGCGTTCATCGGCACTGCGGTTTATGTCAAAAACCAACGCGAAGGGCAAAGGCAGGTCGAATTTCATGCGATGCAGCCGGCTACGATGCCCAAGACTACCGATCCACCACCGAGCGAGGCGACGGAGGATGCCCCCGGCTCGGCGCAACAAAGCCCGCAAACCGCGAACCCAGATGCCCTGATGGGCTTGAAACCCGAATCCACCGGGCCCAACGAGCAGATTCTCGTCTGCGAGTTGAAAACCGCAGCCAACCTGCAAAGGTGCTTTACCAAAAACAATATTCAAAATGGCAGTGAAGAGGCTTATACGTTAATCGCATTAGCCCGCAGGGGTCGCGCCGAATTCCTATCCGTCCCTCACGAAAGTGGCGGCAAATGTTATACCCATGTAAAAATAACGGGTGACTATAATGGCAAGGATATTGACCGGCTGTTGAAAGACTGTGAAGTGGATTAGCCCGGTCGCCTACCGTTTTTTCCGCAAACACACCCTAGGCCGTTTGCCGCTTGCCCTGTTCGCCGCGCTTGCCATGACCGTGACGGTTTGCCGCGCAGCCGACCCGCAAACTTACACTGTCACCTTCACCGAAACCGGCAACGCCGCATTGGATCAAGCCTTGAAGGACTCCTCCACGCTCGTCAGTCTGAGCCAAAGTGCGCCTGTGGGTCCGTTCGCACTGGTGGCACGGGCGCAAAGGGACTTGGAACGCTTCGCCATCGCCTTGGACAGCTTCGGATTTTACAAGGGCAAAGTACAGGTGCGAATCGCCGGACGGGCATTGGACGATCCGGGCCTGTACGACTTCCTTGCCCGCGCACCGGCCAGCCCGCCCGTGCAGGTGGCGGTTGCGGTTGAACCCGGGCCATTGTTCCACTTGCGCAATGTCGAGGTCAAAGGCGACTTGCCCGACCCGCTCAAATCCAAGCTAAGCCTGAATCCCGGCGCGCCAGCGGTGGCGGCTGATGTGCTGGCGGCTCGCGAGAGGCTGCTTGGCACTCTGCGGGACAGCGGCTTCGCATTGGCGAAAGTCAATGAGCCGGTTGCCGTGCTAGTGCCGGACGCCGAAGCGCTTGATGTCAGCTTCCAAGTGGAAACCGGGCCCGTAGTGACGCTAGGCGAAATTTCGCTGCACGGGCTGGCGCAAGTCAACGAAAGCTATGTGCGCAACCGCCTGCTCATTTTCTACGGGGACCAGTTCAACCCCGAGGCCATCGAAAAGGCCCGCCAGGATTTGGCCTCGCTCGGCGTTTTCTCATCCGTCCGCGTCCGCACCGCAGACCAGTTGGACGGCCAAGGGCGCCTGCCGATGGCATTCGAGTTCACCGAGCGCCCCAAACGGGCGGTCAACATTGGCGCGGCGTATTCCACCGACTTGGGCGGCAGCCTCTCCAGCACTTGGCAGCACCGCAACGTGTTCGGCAACGCGGAGCAAGTAAACCTGACGACGGGGGTGACGCAACTCGGCGGCAACAGCACGACCGGCATCGGCTACAAGGGCACCGTCGGCTTCGTCAAACCCGACTTCCTTGAGCGCAACCAGTCCCTGAACATCAATCTGGGCGGCATCAAACAAAGCTTGATCTCTTATGACCAGAAGGCCATTATGGGCGATGTGGCGCTGAGCCGGAAGTTCGCGAATGATTGGAGCGGCAGCGTCGGCCTGGCCGGGGAGCAATCGGAAATCACTCAAGCCTCCACCGTCTACGGACAAACCCAAACCAACCGATACACCCTGTTAAGCCTGCCGGTGGTGTTGAAATACGATAGCACCAATAATTTGCTCGACCCCACCGAGGGAATCCGCGCAGCCGCATCCATCACCCCCATCCTGCCTTTGGCCAGCTCGTCATCCGCACTCGTCAACGCCCCTAACCCTAGCACCTTTCTCGTCATGCAGATATCCGGTTCAACCTATTTGGACTTGCTCGAACCCGGCCGCAGCGTGTTGGCGCTGCGCGGGACTATCGGCGATATACAGGGGGCAGGCCAGTTTGACCTACCGCCGGACAAGCGCTTCTATGCCGGCGGCAGCACCACGGTGCGCGGCTACAAATTCCAATCCATCGGGCCGCAGTCTTGGAACGGCAAACCGCTGGGTGGGACGGCCATGGCGGCGGGCACGGTGGAATTCCGCCAACGCATCTTGGAAGACTACGGCGCTGCCGTGTTTGCCGATGCGGGCCAAGTCAACACCGACGGCTTGCCTTTCACCGGCATCTGGCGCATGGGCGTGGGCGTGGGTGCGCGCTACTATACTTCATTCGGGCCCATCCGGCTGGACGTGGCCTTGCCCGTCATCAAACAAACCAACAGCGGTTCGTTTGAGGTCTACATCGGCCTAGGGCAGGCGTTCTGATGCGCCGCGCCCTCCGCTGGATCATGTGGACCCTGGCCACACTCATCTTCGCACCGCTGCTGGCGGTTGCACTGGCCCTGTTCGCCGCCAACACCCAACCCGGACGCGAATGGATCGAACGGACGGTCGCCACCCTGACCGCCGGGGAAACCACCCTAAGCGGACTGTCGGGGCATTTCCCCGATGGCTTGCGCCTGCGCCGCCTCGAACTGCGCGACGGGGAGGGCGTGTGGTTGGCAATCGACCAGTTGGCGCTGGACTGGTCGCCCCTGCGGCTATTGGCGGGTCAGGCAGACATTGGCAATCTGGAAGCGGAACACATCGCCCTGGACCGCCTACCCCCTTCCTCATCGGAAGAAAAATCCTCCTCGCTGCCGGTCGGGGTGAATCTGCGCCATTTGCGGATAGGGCGGCTGGACTTGGCAGAACCGGTGGCTGGCAAGGCGGCCAGCCTTGCCATTGACGGCAAGGCCAACCTGAGCTCGTTGGAGCAAGGCGGGACCGACTTGTCGATCAAGCGGCTGGACGGGGAGGGTTCCTATGCCTTGCAGGGTAAGTTCGAAGATGCCAAGCTACTGGCCCATCTCAGCATACAGGAACCGGCACACGGCTTGATCTCCTCCTACGCCAACTTCCAAGGCATGGATGCGCTCTCCGCCGAAGCCGACGTGGACGGCCCGTTGTCCGCGCTACAAACCCGGCTGAGTCTGGCGCTAGGCCCGTTGCAAGCCACACTCAACGGCGTAGTGGACTGGGAACAGGATGCCGCCGACATCACCGTCAGCGCCAAAGCACCCGCCATGCAACTGCGGCCCGACTTGTCCTGGCAGGCTATCGCGCTGGATACGAAGGTGCGAGGAACCTTCAGCAAGCCCAACGCCGACGGCAAGTTGCTCATCGACAACTTGAATGCCGTCGGTGCCAGCGTTCGCGCCATCAGTATGAATGTGCAAGGCAATGCGGGGGAAGTGCAAGTGCGCGGCGAACTCAAGGGGTTAAGGCTGCCCGGCCCGCATCCGGGCTTGCTAGAGTCCGCCCCACTGGCATTGCAAGCCAACATCCGCCTAGACGCACCGCAAAGGCCCGTCCTATTCACGCTGAAACACCCCCTTATCGCCGCCGAAGGCAAAGCCCTCACCGGCGGCGGCGACTTGCGGGCCGACATGGCCTTGGACTTGCCGGACCTGAAGCCATTGGCGGCCTTGGGCGGCTTGGACCTGCAAGGCAAAACCAGCTTGACCCTGCATGTGGCAAGCCAAGGCGATGCCATTAAGCTGGACGCGGACGGAACATTGGGCGTGACTGGCGGGCTGCCCCCGCTGCCCAATCTGGTGGGCAACGCCGCAAAAATCGACATGTCCGCCACCCTGCGCGGCAATGACATCATCCTCTCCCGGCTTTCACTGGATGGCAAGGCGCTGGCAGTCTCGGCAGACGGCAAACTCGCCGGACAAACCGCAAACTTCAACTGGAAATTCTCACTTAAAGACCTCGCCGCCGTCCTGCCCGGTGGGTCCGGCCAACTCGCGGCACAAGGCCAGCTTGCCGGCCCCCTGGACAAGTTCGCCGTCACCGCCGATTTGAATGGCGATCTGGCAACCCAGTCACTTCCGCGCGGGCCAATCGCCGTCAAGCTAAACTTGGAAGGCTTACCCGGCGCACCCTCGGGCCAGTTCACCGTGCGCGGTGCCTTGGGCGGTGCGCCGATTGACCTTGCCCTGAGCGCCAAAGCACCGCCGGACGGTAGTTTGCAGGTGGTGATCGACAGCGCCGCTTGGAAAAGTGCGCAGGTTAGGGGAAATCTTACGCTGCCGAAAGGCGCCGACTTCCCGCTCGGCAAGCTTGAGCTTGCCATGGCGCACTTGGAAGACCTGCGGCCCTTCCTGGACCAGCCACTGACCGGGAGCGTCAATGCAACGCTGGAAACGTCCATGCAGGGCAACCGGCCCTGGGCAAGGCTACAACTCGACGCACAACGGGCTGGCTTGACCGGAACCGCCACGGCTGAACGCTCCATCCTCGCCCTCACCGTCACCGACCCTGTCCGGCAACCCGTCTTGGACGGGGAAATCAAACTGGATGGGATATCCTCCGGTAATGTGTCAGGCTCGGCAAACATGGGACTGACCGGACCCTTGGAAGGATTACAATTGCAGATGTCCGCCGCCATCCAGCCGATGGCGGGGTCCGAAGTCCACTTGCGCAGCACCGCCAGGCTTGACGCCAAAGCCAAGCAAGCGACCCTGTTCGAACTGGAAGCGGCTTGGAAAAGCGAAAACCTGCGTTTGCTGGCACCCGTGCGCATCGCCTTTGGCGACGGACTTGCCGTGGACCGGTTGCGGCTCGGCCTGCGGCAAGCCGAGCTGGATGTGGCAGGCCGGGTCAGCCCCACACTCAACCTGACCGCCGATTTGCGTGATGTCACCGCCGACATGGCCAAGCTCTTTGTCCCCGATCTGAATGCCGCAGGGACATTGCGTGCGGAGGCCAGGCTAACGGGCACGCCCACGCGCCCGACCGGGACCGTCAGCGTCGAAGCCACCGAGCTACAATTGAAGACCGGCACCGGCCGCGCCCTGCCGCCGGCCAAACTGACCGCATCCGCCCAATTGGCCGGCACCTCCGCCCAACTCACCTCCCACCTGTCGGCAGGCAACAACGCCAACCTAAGCATCGCCGGCGAAGTGCCCCTCGTCCATTCCGGCCTATTCAACCTCCATGCCAACGGCAGCGTGGACTTGAAACTGCTAGACCCGCTGCTGACTGCGCAAGGCCGTCGCCTACGCGGCCAGATTGCCATCAACGCCGACCTCACTGGCACCGCGTCCGAGCCTCGCCCGGTAGGCAGCATTCAGCTGACCGGCGGCGAAGTGCAGGACTTCAGCATTGGCGCCCACCTCACCCATATCACCGCACTGGTGCAAACCGACGGCAAGGCAATCCATCTCAGCAAGTTTGAAGGCCGCGCCGACCCCGGAACCGTGTCCGCCACTGGCTCGGTGAATCTGCTGGAGGAGGGCATGCCCGTCAATTTGACACTGACCGCCCGCAAAGCCCGCCCACTGGCGGATGACCGGATGACGGTCAACTTGAATACCGATCTGACTGTCAAGGGTTATGCCAAGGGGCAACTCGCCCTCGCCGGCTTGATCCACATCAACCGCGCCGACATCCGCATCCCCGAGCGCATGCCCGCCAAGATTGCCGTTTTAAACGTGATCCGGCCCGGTGCGCCGCCACCGCCGCCGCCCACGCCAGGCCCTGATATTGCGTTGGATTTGACCATGGATGCCCCGCGTGAGATTTTCGTGCGCGGACGGGGGCTGGATGCCGAACTCGGCGGCAAAATCCATGTGCGCGGCACATTGCGGAATCCACAACCCGACGGCGGTTTCTCGTTGCGGCGGGGGGAATACACCTTGGCAGGGCAACGCCTGACGTTTAGCAAGGGCGAGGTGGGCTTTGACGGTGGCAGCCTAGCGGACCCTTCGCTGAATTTCGTTGCCGACACCACCAGCGGCAACATCACCGCGATACTGACCATCAGCGGCAACGTCAGCAACCCCAAAATCAAGCTGAGCAGTGTGCCCGAACTCCCGCAGGACGAAGTGTTGGCAAGGCTGTTGTTCGGGCGTAGCTCAACCAGCCTCAGCCCGCTGGAGATGGTTCAGATTGCCTCCGCCGTGGCCTCCCTGACCGGAGTCACCTCCGGCATCGGCGATCCACTGGAAACCGTGCGCAAAGGGCTGGGCTTGGACCGGCTGTCGATTGGCGGAGCCAACCACTCACTGGAAGCCGGACGCTATGTCGCGCCGGGGGTTTATGTCGGAGCCAAGCAGGGCGTCACCGGGACCGGCACTCAGGCCACCGTGCAGATCGACGTACTGAAGGGGTTGAAAGTGGAAGGCACCGCCGGCACCGGCGCCCCTGCCAGCGCTTCCGGTACATCCAGCACGAACAGTATCGGGGTGATTTACCAGCATGAATACTGAGAATCGCTGATCTTGGCCACTTCTAGCCACGCTTCCACAGAGTCTTGGACAACTGCTTCTGCTTGCGGTTGACTTGGAAACCCACCAGGCCGGCACCGACCAGCATCATCGCGTATTCGTCAGGTTCCGGGACAGTCTCGTCCGAGTAGTGGACACTAACCCTAGGATTGCCCGGCACTCTATCTTTTAAGTGGTCATATTCAGTATGAACCGTCTGCAACCCACCGTTGTCGGCGACGAGTGCAAACGACGCTTGGCCGTCCACCGCATCTGTCATCTTTGACATTTCGCTTACCTTGATTGGCTGTGTGATAGCAGCGGTGGCGGTCGCCGGCGCAAGCGATACGGCAGACACGGCAAAAAAAACAACTGCTTGGATGATTTTGCTCATTTTCATTCATTTTCCCCTTAGTCGGGCAACAGGCTAAAAATTAGGATGCATATTTTTGATAACACAGATTTTGCATTTTTTGTGCCATATTAAAATATTAATATTATTCATATACATAGAAAAAATTTTTAAACATTTTGATTGTCCCGAATTGCAATTTGCAAGCTTTTCCCAGCGCAAAATGCAAACACCATTTGCATTTTGCAAAAATATAGTTGAATTTCACGTGCGGAAGTAGGTTGCGGCACTCGATAGACTGGGGGAGGAACCGGTTATCAGAGTTTGGATTGGAACTGTTTCAAGACAAAGCGAGAGGGGGCTTTAATTTATCGCAGATAATAGATGCGACAGGTAAGGAGCCTGTTTGCTTACCTGTCCTACGGTGCTTTCGCCTCCATGGGTAACATCGGTTAAGCTGCAACCAGCCGGTCGAAAATGTGTTCGAACCGCTGCCGCATCATTTTGCCGAACAAGGGGTCGGTCGCGGCGGGCATGGCGGCCTCGATGCGCACCCAGTCGTCAGGCTCAAGCTCTTGATCCAACAAATCGAAGACCGAGCTTTCCTCAAGGTTCAAATGATCCCATTGCATTTGCAGGTAATCGGCGATGATGGCGACAACCCTTTCCCTAGGCACCGGCGAGTCATTGCACCATTGCTCGATGTGTTCCCGGATCTCTTGGGTTTTCTTGAGTAGCAGCACATGCTCTGCCATCAGTCGGTCCACCAACTCGTTGCGGCCGGTGCCATGTTCCAAATAAACCGAAAAGATGACATCCTCGCGCCTGTGATGGATGAGGTCCGGGTAGGCTTGCACATAATCGACGATTTCGCTGAGGGCGTTGAGGTCGATGTGCTCCCCGGCCCTGACCTCCCCTAGCAGGCTTTCCAGCAGGTGAAGCACATGGGCCAGATTGACGTGGTCCCGATGGAGTTCTTGAAGTTGGGGATTCATAAGGGTCACCTAATGCGGCTATTGGGTCATTGCCACCATTGCAGCGAAAACTTGCGGCGAGCAATCTGGGTTATAACGATATAATGCCATATTACCTTTAGATCAAGGCCAGTTCAATTAGGCTGACGCATGCCCCATCTATTTATCGTCGAATCGCCCGGCAAAACGAAAAAGATCGCCAGTTTTTTAGGCACCGGTTTCACCGTCAAAGCCTCGTTCGGGCACATCCGCGACTTGCCGCCCAAGGACATGGGCGTGGACATCGACCACGGCTTCAAGCCGACTTACGTCGTCATCGACAATAAAGCGGGCAAAAGCAAGCGCAGCATCATCAGTGAACTGAAAGCCCAAGCGGCCAAGGCCGATTCGATTTACCTGGCAACGGATGACGACCGCGAAGGCGAGTCCATCGCTTGGCATTTGTTTGTCGCCTTAGGGCTGAAACGGCTAGGCAAGCCCGTGCATCGGGTTCGCTTCAATGCCATCACCCGCCCGGCGATAGAAAAAGCCATGGCAAACTTAGGCACACTCGACATCCCCTTGGTCAGCGCCCAAGAATGCCGGCGGGTGCTGGATCGACTGGTCGGCTGGATGGTCTCCCCCAGGCTGCGCCATTTGGGCAGGGGGTTTTCCGCAGGCCGGGTGCAAAGCCCGGCGGTCCGCTTGGTGGTGGAGCGGGAATTGGAAATCCGCAATTTCCAGCCCGTCACCCATTACACCGTGGAAGCCCACATGAACCAGCCATTTCCATGGAAGGCATCATGGGACCACGCACCGTACCGGGAAAAAGGCCAAACGCTATGGCTGGACCAGACCGTTGCCGAGGCAGTCGCCAAAGTCACCCGGCTGACCGTGCTGTCGGTCGAAAAATCCCGACGCGAGCGCCGCCCGCCCCCACCGTTCATCACCTCCACCCTGCAACAGGCCGCCAGCGTGGCCTTGCGGCTATCGCCCGAGAAAACCATGGGCTTGGCCCAGAAGCTCTACGAGCAGGGCTTGATCACCTACATGCGGACGGACAACCCGAACCTGTCCGAGGAAGGGCTGCAAGACATCGCCGCTTACCTTCAGGCCAATCACCTGCCGGCAGCAACCAGACCGAACACTTGGAAAACCAAGGACAGCGCCCAAGGCGCACACGAAGCCATCCGTCCCACCCATGCGGCGGACCGCGCCGGCGGCGAGAGCAAGGAGGAACAAGCCCTGTATCACTTAATCTGGCAACGGGCGGTCGCCAGCCAAATGGCGAATGCGGCATTCGATGTCACCGATGTCAGACTGGAAGGCAATGTCGCCGTGCCGCTTGGCGGCCACAAACCCGCCCTGTTCATCGCCAAAGGTGAAACCGTCACGTCCAAGGGTTGGATGGCATTGACCCAAGCCCATGAGGACCACGAAAATAAAAGGGAAGAACCCGCCCAAGCCCTGCCCACACTGAAGGCAGGCGACGCCTTTGACTGCAAAGGCGTGTGCATCGCCAAGCAAACCACCCCGCCGTCACGCTACACCGAAGCCTCGCTGGTAAAAAAACTCGAAGATTTGGGGATAGGCCGTCCTTCGTCCTATGCCACCATCGTCGGCAATTTGAAATCCCCCGTCCGCCACTACGTGACTCTCAACGCCAAGCGCCAACTCGAACCGACCGAACGGGGCTTCGCCGTGGTCAACGAACTGGTCGGCAAGCAGTTCTCGTTTTTGGAATATGACTACACCAAACACTTGGAAGCCGGGCTGGATCAAGTCGCGGTGGGCAACAAGACTTACCAGGCGTTACTGACTGAGGCATGGGCCGTGCTGCAAGCCGAATTGGCGAGGATGGGGCTTAACGGAAACCGCAGCGCAGCGTCTGTACCGAATGGGACCTTGGAACACCAGAATAAAACCGAGTCGGCCTACGGCGAATCCCATTGCAAACACCAAACCGTGGCGGCTGCCCGTTGCCGTTGCGGCGGGCCCATCGCAAAAAGCCCCAAAGCCTGGAGTTGCACCGACTGCAAAGCCATCGTCTGGAACACCATCGCCAGCAAACCGATTGACGAACAAACCGCACTGGCCTTGCTGGCAGGCGAACAGGTCAAGGTGGACGGGCTGAAATCCAAAGCCGGGAAGCTTTTCTCCGCCTACTTATATATGGACGAGGATGGGAAGGTGAAGTTTGGGTTTTCATGACTGCCACAGGATCTATCCACCCGTCACTCCTCCAGTGCGTCTTGGAACCAAGCAAACAGGAGCGGGTCTCCATGGCTTAAGGCATGGTCAAAATGATCCATCGACAAAACACATGGAATGACCGGCCCGTAGTAGTCCACCTGTTCGCCAATCTGTTCCAAGGAAAAATAAAACATGCGCTCCAACAGGCGCGCAAGCGGCCTTTCCATGGCCATGTACCAGTAGTCGATGTTCTGCCGTTTGCAATGCCGGTAGACTTGCCGCAACAGCCCCAGCAAAATTTCCGGCTGGAGCTTGCGCCGGTCGGAATCGCCCCTTTGTGACTTGCGACGGTCGAAGTTTTGGGGGGGGGCGGGGGTTTCATCCAACAATTGCGAGGGTACGCCAAACACCGTATCACCGGCGCGCCGCCGGTAAAGCTTGCTGATGACCAAGCGGGAAACTTCCGTGCATTTATGATTCGGAGGATTGGTACGGTTGGCGAAAAGCTGGGTGCAATGATCTTGAAACGGAAAACGCTCGCCGTCGGGGGGGGTGACCAAACGCAGTCCGCCGACCAATAGGTCGGTCAAACTGTAAGCGCCTATATGGGTCGAATAAGCGTCAAACTCGTCGCTTTCCAAGCCGTTTGGATAGTCCTCAGCCTGCAAGAACGACCGCTCCAAGCAATAGACCTGATAACGCAAGGCAAAAATGCGCTCTTCGTTATCGGAGTCTGTGCCATTGGCAAATGTCTTGAAGGTGAAATGGGGGCTATAAGGGGATTCTGGTTTGACCGCCTCATCCGTCATAATAGTAGTGTTGCCTGCCGAAAGTCTGTTGATGAACTGCCGAAATTGCGGCCGGGCATTAAAACAGCCCCGGATGCAGCATTCGTGCGCAAAGCCATGGGGTTTAACCCATTATCCTAAAATCCCTCACCGCCAGTCGCTTTGCATGATCGCAGCACCCGCCCTCTCCATCATTACGGTTGGCTCATTTCCTCTTGCACATAATAAGTGAACTTGCGCTCATAGTCCAAGCCCATGCCAAACGGAAAGCGGTCGTAAGGCCACAGCACGAGGTTTTCCGGTTGCACTAGCGATGGAATCGCATGGCGGATGGTTTGCCCCGCCTCCTCCTCGGGCGCATCAAGCCCATTCAGTTGGACATGCATATCGAACCGATCCCCCGTGAAAACCAAGCGGAAGGCCCCGGTGAGGCGTTCGGCGAGCTTCCAGTCGGCATATAGGGCATCCTTGTAAATACCCACATGCGAATGGTTTGGCAGTGCCTCCTTGTCCCTGCCTTTGAGCGCCAACAAAGTTTGCGGCAACTCAGTAGGCAGCGCTACGCCGTGCTTGCGGGCCAGCTCAGCCACTTTGACGGGGTCGGGTAGGCGGATGGCATCGCCAGTCTGGTAGCGCATCAGCGGGATGGCAAGGCTGGTGTCCAGCATCGAAACGGTCATTTGCCCGTAGCCGTCGGCATCCGGCCCGACCGCTTCGACAAACAGACGCTGTGGATTGAAACAGTAAAGCATCGGCAACACCATGCGGCTCGGGTCAATGCCGAACAGTTCACGGGCAAATTCAGGGTTGTCGGATGCGGCACGGCGCAGTGCGATGGTGGCGGGGGTCTCGTAACACAGGTTCAGCCCCAATTCGGCCACGCCCATGCTTGCCATCACCCATTGTTCCCGCCCCAACTGCAAACGGTTTGCGATGTAGCCACGGTAGTGTTCGCCGAAAATCTCCTCCCCGATGACAACGTTGACCCGGTACTGGCCCCAGTCCAAAGATTTTTCCAAGGCGTGGTCGATGAGCCTTTTCATGAACAGCGGGTCGCACACGAGGATGATTTGGTCGTAATATTTCCCAAACGCCTGTATCAAAGCCACCGCCATGTCCTCACGCACACTGGTGTTGGCGACCGTCATGCATTGCGAAGTGAAAAAAACGCCCATGGGGAGGCAGTTGACGACTAGTGTTTTTCGCGATTTGACTTGGAACGCTTCGTCCATTGCCAAGTCGATGAAATATTCGTTTAGCGCGGCCTGTTCCCTGCCAGTCAGGCCAAAGGAAAACCTCCCGCTCCCGCCGTGCCCCGAACTGGTGAGCACCTGTGCCAAGTCGCCTAGGCTACCGCCAGCGCACAATTGGTCTATCGGGAAACGGTCGAATGTGTTGGCCCTGCCCAGCAGGGGGCACAACCGCGAGAAAGACTCCAAGTCCACTATGCGGTCAGCTTGCACACCCTGTTCGGCGCAAAGCTCGCGATAAGCCGGCATGTCTTCCGCCGCCCGACGAAAAGCATCCAATAACTGGTTCATGGTAGTTGGCCTGTAGTCTATGCCGTAAATGCTGGTGTAATGAGTAAAACGGAAACGGCAATGATTGCAATCGCTACGGAGTGACGCATGATCGTTTTCCGGGTTGGTTTTGAATGTGCGCCCTTGTCTTCAAGGCAGACGCTGTTGATGTGCTTGGATGATCGTTTGATACGTCCCGTCTTGCTTCATAGATTGCAGGGCTTCATTGAAATCCTTAATGATCGCCCGATGCTTAGGGTTGGTCTTGCTGACAGCGACGTAGAGCTTGCTCATTCCCACGGATTTAGGCAGTATTTCCAAGTCATTCGACTCGGTCGGCAAGAATGTAAGCAAAACATAGTTGATTGCATTCAAGTCCCCGATCACGGCATCGTATTTGCCTTTCAGCAACTCGGCAAGGGCAGGCAATAGCGCGGAATTGCTGACTTTGGTGAAATTATTCGCTGCGGCAAATTCTTGAGGGTAGGCATAGTCTTTTTCGACGCCGATCACCAAGTTATTCAAGTCCGCCATTTTCTTGAACTTGATTGGGCTGCCTTTGCGTTTGATCAGGCGCATGTCGTTAATCAAGTAGGGTTCGCTATAGTCCAAATCAAGCGCCCGCTCATCGCTATGCCAGATGTTGGCAATCATATCATAGACACCTATTTTGCCTCCTTCCAACGCACGCGGCCAAGCTTGGTAATCGATTTTATAATCATACCTTGCCCTGATCAGCGCCGTTGTTATCAGATCGATGGCCAAGCCTTGTTGCGGTGCGGATTCATCCACATAAGGAGGCCAGTGTTCGGCAACAATGCTCAAGGTTTCTGCCTGTGTGCTCGCTAGATGCATTAGCAAAACAAATGCTAGGCTAAGGTTGATCCAGTGGTTTTTCATTAGGGTGGTCTGTTGTGAGTTGAGGTTGATCGGTGTCTATGATGCCAATGGCGGCTTCGATTGCCTGTCGCCCAAGCATACTGATGGGCGTGACAAGGCTTGGGGCATATCAATGAATGCTTTGAATTGCCCGATATTCTATCATTTCAATCTGCGGGATTTAATTCGCCGGTCATGCTTTTGATATCGTCAAGAAATCTTTTTAAGAATGTTGTACCCTAGCTTACCGTGTAAAAACTTTTTTTGCATATCCTTTGATACCATCATTCATTACGGAAGGTCGTTTTATATGAGAGACAACAATAAACGTTTAGTCATCTTATCCGCCTCATTGTTTGCCGCTTCATTGATCCAAGGGTGTTCCCATACGGATAAGAAGCAAGCTGTCGAGCCTGCGGCTGCGGTTGTGCAAGATACAACGGCGGCTGACAGCAACAGGCCCAGCGGAATTGATGGCGAGCTGGTCGTTGTGACGGCGACAGTGAAGGCCATTGACAAGAAAAATCGCATCGTGACATTGAAATTTCCCGATGGCAAAGAAAAAAAGGTCAAATGCGGCCCTGAAGTGCGCAATTTTGCACAGATTCGTGTAGGCGATGAAGTCAAGGCGCAATTTCTGGAATCAATCGAGTTGGCAGTCACAGGCCCTGGTACGAAACCGTCTTCAGACCGGGAAAGACAAGTTGCCCGTGCACCCTTGGGTCAGAAGCCGGGGTTTGCAGCGGTTGACGCAGTTGAAGTGACTGCTACGGTGCAGAGCATCGACTATCAAACCAGGGACGTCACTTTATTAGGGCCTGAAGGCAAAACCTTCAAATTGAAAGCAGGCCCTGAAATAAAGCGTCTCAACGAAGTCAAACAAGGCGATACTGTCGTGGCACGTTTGACTCAGGCTGTTTCCATCACGGTAAGCACACCCGGACAGAAGTGATTGAGTAGTGTTGGGCCTTGGCCCAACACTTCAACCGTAGCCGCCCATGGTTGGATGCAGCGCTTTGGCTGCTGAGACCGTCGGCGGCTTTTTTTGTGCCTGTTGATAAAGAATAAAGAAGGATAAATAAAGGTTAAAAGAATAAGAGGCCAAAAATTTGATTTTTTTTTATATATTACAGGAGCTTGTAAAATTATGCCGCCACCTATTCCTATAAGGTGACAGTCTATTTTTGAGTTTGCCGGATCACCCGCCACCTATTCCTATAGAAAATCGAACGATTCGCCACCTATTCCTCCATAAAAATGGTCGATATGCCACCTATTCCTATAGCGAGGTAGGCTATTTTGCCTGATTTCAGGGTCAAATAGGGGGGGCTGCCTGTGGATAACTATGCCCCGCCACCTATTCCTCTAGGATTCCGCCACCT
Source organism: uncultured Methylococcaceae bacterium (assembly GCA_903930145.1). Lineage (GTDB taxonomy): Bacteria > Pseudomonadota > Gammaproteobacteria > Methylococcales > Methylococcaceae > Methylumidiphilus. The sequence continues at coordinate 45,303 of CAIYXP010000191.1, read as the reverse complement.
ATTCCTCTATGCCGTGGGTTGTCGTGATGTGCCCCTTAGGGTTGCAGATTGCCCGTTGTGTGGCATTGTCCATGCGATCCCATATTGTTGATTGATTGGCTTTTTGGGGATGGTATTGCGACATGCCAGCTATTCCTCCATGGGTTTGGGCGGGTTTATCCGTTGTTTTGACACGCCACCTATTCCTCTAGTGTGCGAATAGCCCTTATTGCAGCGAATCGCCACCTATTCCTATAGGGATGAGTGGCTAAACCCTTCGATTTTCCATGGCATGATTGTTGGACTGCCGGACAGGAAATGTCAAGATAATGAAATTCTGGGCCGATACGCCACCTATTCCTCCAAGGCAAGTGGCGGGGTGGCTTGTCTTGGGCTGACAGTCCGACCCGCATGGCTTGTTACACCTGTCAATCGGCGGGCAGCAGTTTTTCCTGTGCGATGGACTTTCTCTTGTTGGCGGCCTTTGCCTCTTTGATGAATTCCATGGAGGGGAACAGCGTGTAGACGACATCCAATATTTTGCGGCGCGCGCCGCTGATTACTTGGCGGTGGTAATCCATGATGATGTTTTTTTCCTTCAGTTCGTCCATGACTTGGTCCAGCGCGGCGATGCCTGCCCTTTCCCTGCCGTAGTTGATCATGAAACTGTCCCGTTTGATGGTCGAGTAGCGGATTTCAAACGGGGTCATCAGCGATGCAAACGTGTACTTGATGACGAGTTGGCGGTGGACCCAGCGTCCGAGTTGGGTGCTCATGCTCATCAGCTTGTCGAGGTCGAATTGGCGGTAGGTGGCCTCGATGATGCTTTTGGTGACCAGCGGGTGGAATTCGACCATCCATTGGCTGTAGGGGTCGGCCTTCAAATCCTCGCGGGACACGGACACCATGTCGGGAAGGTAATTGGACACCCGCGTGCCTTCGTTGCCCTTGCCGTCCAGGGACTTGATCTCTATCGACGACTTGGCCATGATTTCCAGCGAGCGCTTGATCTCGACGATGGACCTTGTGTGCCCGCGCTTCCTCAATTCGGTTTGAATTTGGTAAAGTGAAAAATACACACCGACCTTGGCGTTTTCGGTGTCGTGGAAGCCTTGCAGCCGCTCGGCGGCGATCTTCCGCAAGATGTCCTCGACCAGTTCTTCGTTGGCGCTGGGATAATAGTCGAGGACTTGCCCGTCGCTTTCCCGTATTCGCGCCGGCTGGATCACCGCCCTGAAATCCAGCCCGCGATATTTGAACCTGATTTCGAGCAGCCCCAAAAAGCCGTCCGCCGTCCGGCGCTTGTTCATTTCCAGTTGCGAGATGGAATAGCGCGGCACGCTGTCCCATAGGTCGATGGCGTTGGACAGCTTGTCCCTTTCCCCGGCGTTGCAGAGAAAGGTCTGGAACAGGTCGAGTTGGGTGGTGCTGAAGATGCCGGGCGGCAGGTTGGGGTCTGGCAACTGCGCGGCGTCCTTCACCGGGACTAGGCTGGTGTCAGGGGGTGTCTTGTCGGTGGGGGGTGGGTTTTGCATGTTAATTTACCATTGGGTCGAGTTTCGCCAAATCCTTGTTGTCAGTGCCGTCAAGCCCAATCCGCACGGATGTGGAATTTTGGCCCTAGGCTTGTGTCGTGGCTTGGTATTTGGCGCTCACGCGGTCAAAGACTTCATCGGTAGACCTCGCGGCGATTGCCGATTTTAACAACGAGGATTTTCAAAGCGCCGTCCTCAATATCGGCTATGATTCGGTAGTCGCCGACGCGGTATTTCCAGAGTTCGCCCAAGCGCGAACCCTTGAGGGCATCCCCGATGCTGCGCGGGTCGTCCAGTACAGCCAAACGTTCCCGTATAAACGCAGTGATGCGTTTGGCTACGGGTTTATCCAGTTTCGCCAAATCTTTCTTGGCGGCATCGTCAAGCTCAATCCGCCAGGCCAAGATCGCGCTCCACTTCCTCTAGCGTGTAAGTTTTGCTCCGGCCCGCCCGGATGTCCTCTAGCCGCTTCTCGGCAAGGTAAACGTCCTCCAAGTCGTCCAGATGCTCAAGGATGGCCTCGGTGATGTAAAAGCTTTTGCTCCGACCGGTGAGTGCGGCCAGTTGGTTAAGCCGGTTTGCCACGTCATCCGGCAATCGAACCGATACGGCGGTCATGATGGGTCAGCCTCCAAAAAAGAATGATGCGCTACAAGTATTGCACAAAACTGGCGATGAAAGAAAATATTGGCGTACAGCGTACCGTTTCTTGATGATGGTATTTTTTCCTGTGCCTCTTGCCAATATTGGCGATGACCTCGCTCACGGTGATCTCGCCATACGCGGCGCGTTCAAGATCGCTGACCACTTCACGGGATGGCATCAGCCCCTCAAGCCGCTGTTGGGCAATGGAATAGGAAAAAACGGCGGTCAACCATCATTTTGTCGTGGCTTGGTATTTGGCGTGACAACAATCAAGCGCTTTTCTGTAGATGCACGGCGTTTTCAAGTGCCTGACGAATAAAACGCTGATAGGGTATCCCTGACCCGCTCGGCTTCTTTCTTGATGGCCTCTAGCAAAGGTTCCGATAGGCGCATGGTGATACTTTTTCCCTTGGGCTGAAACTCAAAGCGAACGGGTTTCAGACCGGAAAGGTCGTATTCGGTCAAGTCAGACCCGGCGATAAAGGCTTCCGCCGATTCATCAGTCATCAGTGTTGGCAATGGCATTTTCATAATAATCAACTTCCTTAATATGTGTTTTTGTACATATATTTGTCAAGCGTAAAATTAGGCGTCAGAATTCTACGTTACTGAGACAGCGGAAATGGCCTGCTATTATTAGCGATTTGCTAACATTGCTGGTATTGACTCAAATCAAAAAGCTAGGTCATGAGCGTATCGCACAAGGAGTAATTGGCGGAACGGCTGAACCGTCAGACCAGAGAAACCGAAGCAGGATTTGAAATCCCGCCCCAAGCGTTTTTTTGATTGTTCCCACGCTCGTCGTTATAAACAAACCCTGCCGAGCTAAAAATATCGTTATATCGGCATGGATTGCCGGAATCCGCGCGCCCGTGAGGGCGCACAGTCATTGCGGTGGAACTTCGGGGCGGGCGAAGGGGCGGAATGCGGGGTCTCGTTGCCTCAATTCCTGGATTCCGCAAGCTTCATCCGGTATCAGGGCAGGCTATACTTACCAGATGGCATGTTTTAGAGTTAGTTGCCTGAGGGTTTCCATTGCCAGAGTAGTTTTTGATCGGGGAATAATTCCTGATAGTCTGGTAACGGTTTGGAGCCTTGGGCATCCGAGCGATAGCTATTGACCATGTTCTCCACTTTTTCGGCGAGCCGTTGCAGGTGTTCGCGGTCGAACTCTACTACTCGAATTAGGAATTGTTTAGGCCGTATCCTAAGGTTTGTAAGGAAATGACTTAAGCCTATGTTGTCGTAATACTCCCATTCGGGGGGTAAATCCGGTCGGTCGAGTAGGATGCCATAGAGTGCATTTAGTGATGCCCTATTTTTTGCCAATGCATCTGATAAATTCTCAATAATGTCAAGATCGCCTGATCCAGTGAAGTAAAACCGCTCCGATGCAAACAATGCCTGGCAACGCAAAGCTGCCTCGATTTTAGTTGCAATGACATAATCACGAGGTACCCCCTGCCCAATCATTTTGGGGTTCCACTTTCGAATACTGATTAATTCATGCCCATCACGCCGATAGACGTCAAAGTGGTCGCCGCACCCCGGTAACGGGTTATGATCAGGAGAGAGAAGGAAGCCGTTCTGGGCTAGGCGCAAGTGGAGATAGTTAGTGTCATTGTAGCCGGTGCTGACAACCAAAGTACGCCGATGCTGATTGGCGGTGGCGACAATCTGTTCCATCTTGTCAAGACCAGAGGACATGGACCGCTGCCAGTGAAACCACAATAGGGGACTCCATAGCCGTCCAATTATGCATTTGGGTCCATCCGCGATCGTGACGATGGGGGGTAAGATGAGTATCATCAGGCAGACGACCGTACCCAATAGGGCAATCATTCGCCTTCTGGGTTCGGCATCGCGCCGCAGCGCGGCGATCAATATCTCGACGGCGCGTCCGCCGTGGATGCCGATGAAGGGTGTCAGCAACAACAGATAATGCCGTGGCACTAGGACTTTTGGAAAAACCACCAGAAAAAACAAGATCGGGAAAGCTACGAATACGATATTCCACTTGAACCCGTTGTTGCGGTAGTTGCCAACGATGCCAAGGGGAAGCAGCAGGAGCATGGGAAGGCCGAAGAAAAATATCGGGTTTTTGAGCATTGAAGGGTAATACCCAGCAACGGAATTCGCAGATGTTATCAGCACAAACTCCTGATAGGCTTTCGCAACCGCAAGGGCATCGAAAATCGTGGCATGGGCTCCAGCCCAATAGCCGATCACGATAGTCGAGACAATACCCAGCGTCAAGGCAATGCCGGGGATGAGGGTTTCAGACCAGCGGGAAGCCGATATCCAAACCAATCCGACTGCAACCGGGAGCAAAAGGAGGGCATCCATGCGGCAAAGGACGGCAAAGCCGATGAATCCGCCTGCTATGACGTAAACCCACCACCGACGGTCAGGCGCGATCAGAGTCAGGCCGACCATCACGAAGGCCGTAGAAATCAAGTTGTCGTTGAAAATGAAGCTGGATTCGATGGGGCCGGGGGTCAGCAGTAGCGCCGCCGCGCTGGCGGGAATCGCGACCTTGGCCCAGCGGCGGGCGATCACACAGGTTGCAGAGGCAATGGTCACTAAACTGACTATCATCAGCACCCGAAACTGCCAGTCGCCAGTGCTGCCGGAAATCGCTTGCAGGAGTTGCAGCAGCAGGCTTACGCCCAATCTGAGCAGGTAAAGAGGCCCCGCCATCGACGCATAACCTGGGTTATCGATCAAATTTCCGCTGTGTGCAGCGACCGCCAAATAACTGATAGCGGCGAAGTTTCCCTCGGGATACACTGATGTGAACATGGGCGAAATCAGCCATAGCGCCACTGCAATCAACAAAATGGTCCATTTCCAACCGACAGTCCGAATCCAATCAGACGAGTTGGCATTTTGCTCTGTATTATTCGTTGTCATTGAAGGTTTTCCTACAAATTCAGTATCAATTTTATTATGTCGTCCAATGGTCTTTTTGGGAATGCTTACTTCGAGAGATTCATTCGATACTGTTCAGCATCCCAGTTCAGCAACTCCGCAATTTGCGCAGGGGTGAGACCCTCGGCGGGCAAACAGGGGATCTGTCTGGCTAACACATCATAGTAGCAGCGTAACTGTGCGGACTTGGCTTTGTTGAAGGAGGGTTTGACAAACACCCCATTCCCTAGAATGAAGACAAGCTCGGGCAGTTCCTGCTTGCCATTGTGTTCCTCGCCAAATGCTTCCCATGTCGTATAGGCATAAGCCTTCGCACCTAAAAAGACCACATGATCAGGGTATAATGCCCACTGGGAAGCCAGTCGATTAAAGAGTTCCGCATTGAGTGCCAATTGTTGCACGTTGGCATCTTCGGCAGGAATGTATTGGTCACAGTGGCTTGATTCCGTCAAGCTTGGTCGCGGTTGGTTGCATAGGCCCACCGGGACGGTAGCCAACGCAGCGGTTAGCCGATCAAGCATCTGGCTGACTTCGGCAATATTGGCGCCACCCATTACGACACCATGATTCCTTAAAAAAATCACCTCGATGTTTGGGTTTTGGGTAAGCGCTGTGCCAACGGCACTGGCGAGAGCGGGTCCTGGCTTATGATAATCAACCATGGCCCATTGAATGCTTGGATCAAGTAGTGACAGGAAATCAGTGTGGCAGTTGACGCGAACCAAATGCGCCAGAATTTCAATGGCATGAAGATGTACAACCACCCGATGTGGCATCAAGGCATGCAGTAGGGTTTCGATCGAAGGTCTTAGCGCTGACTCCCCTCTTAGCCGTGGGGTCACAGAGAAATCGCCAGTTTCGATTGCGGTGCGGAGGTGCGGCAAATCCACGGGAACAAAAATATCCTTTTCGGCAGATTCCGCCAACCATGTGCCGGATGCCTTTACCCAGAGCGTGTTTTCCTCTTTCCACGAAACGTTGCCACCCGCGCCTTGGACGAGCAAGGGGTCTGTTCCAATGGTGGAACAGTATTCAATGACCGATGTTCTCAAAGTATCGGAAATGCCATTCATATCCCACCTCCTAGACGGGCAATCAGGTGTCTTAGTTCACTGAACTCATGAAATGCGGCATCGGGTGCATTTTCGCCTGTGCCAAGCTCAATTCCTTCGTGAATCTTCTGCAAGGTCACCGCATTGATCATTTCACGCCCACCGCGAATATCGCAGACCGGGTTATCCCCGACCATCCAAATGCAGTCACCTTTAGGTCGCATTTTTTCCACTGCGATTTTAAAGGGGGCTTCATGGGGTTTGTCAAACCCCGCCTCCTCGCTTGTGACCATGTAGTCGAAGTAATGGTCTAGCCCAAAGTATACGACCTTACGGAACTGTATCTGAGCGGTCAGGTCGGTGACAATCGCCGTGGGTATGCCCAGTAGCCGTAAATCGTCCAACAGTTCCTTTACTTCATCAAACAACAAGGCATTGCTGAGGAATGTCCGCCAATAAGTCTGTTCAAAGTCGAGCGCCAGAAGGACTTGTGAGCCAAGCCCCATGATTTCCAGCATGCGTTGCAAATATAACAAGCGGCTATGCGAAGCAGCGGTATGCTTGAGCCGTGTTTTGATTTGCTGCCGGGCTTCGGTGAAGGCTTTATCGAAGTCCTCAGGCTTGATGGAGAAGGTGTTGACTACTTTATCCTTGACGGCTTGCTGGGCTGCTGTGTGGGCAGGATCATACGGATACAACGTGTTGTCAGTATCGAACAGAATAGCATCAGGGAGCCGGTTAAATCGTTCGTTGGAGTAAATCTTTACCATATTAACCGTCTCAAAAGCGATTGATTTATATGAGAAATTGTGATCAACTGCATTAAGCCTGTGACCCCATCCTGCCATTTTGGATGAATATCCAGAAACTCGAAAATATGGGGGCAAATCATCTGTGCCGCCAATGCAATGTCCTGCGCAGAGGTCTCGCCCTCAATGGTGAATTCAACCTCGGAGGCATTCTGATTGACCACCATGTCCACATGTAGCCCACAGATGCCAACCAGTTGCCTAGTCAAGGATCGCTCGTTAAGCCCGTGACGGGAACGTGTCACCAGTTTGAAACGCAACGGATGTTTCCCGGTTAATTCTTCCAACATGCGGGGATGAATGGGTTGCAGGGACAAAACCAAGTCGGCGTGAGATGCTTGTGGCCTGATAAAGCGCTGAGAGTCTGGTTCCCGCTTGTTGAACGAAGCCAATACGCTTTCAGCAGTATGGCCTCGTTTATGGACATCCCTGAGGAGTTTGAAATGTCGCCGCAAACCTTCGTCTATGTCTAAATAAACGCTGAGGTTGTAACACTCCCGAAGAATGGGCAAATAGAGCGCATGCAAACCGCTGGCAATAATGATGTCATTGCTCTTGATTCTGAACGGATGGCTCATGCGCCCCGTTTGATGATCGTAATGCCTAGACTGGATGCTTTTACCATCGGTCAAGGCGACCACGTCGCTTGCAAATCCTTCCAAGTCGTTAGCCATGGGATTCAAGTGGGTCATGACTTGCCACATTGGCTTTTGGCGATCCCAGAGGTGATAATCGTCGCCCGACAGGGTGGTGACGGAATGGTTGCCAAACAAGCCTTTGAGAGCGTCGGAAAAGGCGTCTTTCCCAGCCCCTGAATCACCGGCGATGCCGATTACAAATGGCTTACGGCTTAAGCGGAAATAATCGTTGCGACTTACCGTCACACCCCATATGAGATAGGCGAGGACGAGGCCGGTGGCTACCATGGCCGTATGGATTAAGGAGGTGAAATTTCCTCCCGGTGGGGCTGATAAATGGAAAGCACTCAAAAAGGCCATTGGCTTGAAAGCCGTCAAGTCGTGATGAGTGAGCAAAAGGCTACTGAGTACATACAGCACTGAGAATACGGCGGTTAGAAAAATAGGGAGTCGGTCGCTCGTGGCTTGAAAGGTGACTAACAGTGGGAGAACCCAAATAAACCAACCCGGCGAGGCGGGTGTCAGCAGAACCACCAATAAGAATGCTATGCCCATCATGGCATGGAACAGTTCAAAATTAAGCCGCCTGACCCGCCACGCCGAGTAGAGCATGACCAAATATACCAGCGGCACAAGGTAAATCTGAATGTTGTCGCCCAGGTTGAAAGTGAGTCGATATACTTTTCCCATCTCCGGATTGTTGAGGAGCATATGCAGACCGGCATTTGAGAAGAGAAAGGGAAGTACCATGGCAATTGCCCCAATCGTAAACCCCTTTATGAACTGTGCCAATAACTGGCGCAACTTACGGTTACGATAGAGGTAAATCAAGAAAAAAGGCAATGCCAACACCATGCTTAATTTGGCTGATATTGCCGCAATGCAAGCCATCCCGGAGAGGGTCAGCTTAGACCGTTTAGCCCAGTAAAGCGACAAAGCCAATAATGAAACCGGGACTAAATCGTTGAACCCAAACAAATAGCTGGCAACGATCACGATAGGCGAAAGCCAATAGGTTACCAATAGTCGGCGGTCCCGACCGGGAATCATTCTGCGCAGCAAGAGAAGAAGGGCAAAATCTACTCCCAGTAGGGTCAAGCTATAGCCATAAGATAATGGCAGTCCTAAACCCTTGCAAAACAAAGTCAGCGGTAGGAAGGTCAGCCACATTATGTAGCCGTATGGGAAAACGACAGGAGCGCCGCCTTGCTCAACCCAAGCCCCCCAAGGGTCAAGGGTGAAATGATCGGTGCTTGCGCCCAGAAATGGCACGTACCAGTCGGTGACTGGCGTTGGGGATACTGCAAAGATCAACAATGACCGAACAAGCAATCCGGGCAGGAAAAACGGATGCAAGAAAAGCTTTTTCATGTGCTATCTGTTCCAACGAACTGTTCCCACAAGTCAGGTCGCTTGGTGCAAACAGCGTCCGCCACTATGCCCCGATCATGCAAAATGTTCCACAATAATGGGATTTCAGCCTCGGCATCACGCCCCTGCAATTCCGGGGAAACCAAGCAAAGCTTGAACCCCGCGATCTTGAGTCGCTGTGCATCCTCATGACTCAGCGGGAAGCGGGTAAAGCAGTCCACCCATATCCAACCCACTTTGCCGGTCAAAGTCAGCGCCGTTTCAATAGATTCGAATTCTGAAACCCTCACTGCACAACGGTGCTCACCCGCTTTGGCCCATTTGACCAGAAAGGGAAAAGACTGGTCAAGGAAGAAATAGTCGTCAATCCCATGGGTTTGCATCAAGGCAATCAAACGGGCCTCAAGTCCTTCCTCCTTGATATTCAGTATTAGCGTCCCGTGCCGATAGGCCGATATCCATTCTTCGAAAAGTTCGCCCATGACAAAGGGATCGTGATGGATGATCAGTTGCTCGCCACGGCTGCGAATGTCAACTTCCACGCCATATTGGCTGGGTGTGGCGTTCAGATCCTGTAGCGTATTTCGGCGGTGCGCGATGAGTTTCATGTCTTGAGGCTCTTTCTTAATTGCAGGCTGAAATCCACTGTGCGACGGATGAATTTTCGTTTTGCGGCCCAGTTGACATTCCAGTGCGACACACCATGGGCACGCTCGCCAAATTTCACCGGGAAACGATGGATGCCGAGTCCCTTGCAGCGGGCCTGATAGTAGGCATAAAGGTCAAGGGAAAAGTCGTAGGGCGGCTCCAGCCAACTTTCAAAAAAATGACGCGAAAACATTGTCGGTTGGGCATTGATGTCCCACAATGGCTTGCTGAGGAGCAGGGTTTCAAAAATGCTCATGCCCATGGTAAACACGACATCCGCCAGAGGGCGTCCGTAACGTCGGCCTTTGACCAAGATATCCAAGCCATGCCGGTCAAACAGCTCCAAGCCTCGCAAGGCATCTTGGGGATCAGTCTGCATGTCGGCATGAGTCCAGCCCAGGATTTCGCCCTTTGCCGCCCTTAGGCCAAACAGAATGCCAAATCCATAACCTTGATTGTTGTCGACACGAACACTGCGGCATCCGGGATACTGGGGGAGCAGGTTCGATAGAACTTCCGGGCTATTGTCGGTTGAGCCATTGTCAACCAAGATGACTTCAACATCGGGGCGGCGAGTCACTTCCCTGCATCGCTCTAACAGCAAAGGGAGATTGGCTGCTTCGTTGTAGCAAGGGATAATCAACGAAAAATGCATAATATTACCCAGTTTTCCTAATTACAACTGATCTGCCCATAGCAAAAATAGTTGGGAACAAAGAGGTTAGTGCTTTATCTATGGTATTTGCCATTCTTAATAACCAATAGGGCAGTTCTGGAATCTTTGCTTTCGAAATGACACCTCCCGATAATGGAAAGATCAAAAACTCATTTTTCTTATTGAGTTCAACCTTTAGACGGGAAAAAATTTTCTCGAATTTATCTATTTGCTCAAATAAAAGCTCAGGAATTGCACAATTTGCCGACCATAAATCGGATGGGTCATTTGCAACCGCCTTTTCATCAAATACATCCACATCGTAAGACCATCCCTCATGTCGCATTAATCGGAGTAAAACTCTTAAGGCAAGTGATGTATTTAGTTCTTGAATAAGTATAATTCCGCTAGGTTTAAGAACCCTTTCGCACTCTTTAAAAAATTTATAAGGTGAGAAAAAATGATGGATATTGTGAGACGCAATAATACATTCGACCGATGCATCTGGTAAATCCATATTTCTTGCATGCGAAACGTCACCCTCCGACTGCATTCGGTTGAGTGAATGATGCGGGAAGTACGGCCCTTTCAATAATAATTTAGCTTTCAACATAAAAAAAACCCAAAATTTTATTATATAAGGCTAAGCTATATTTAAAAAAATGCTTGCAATGTCAGTGGATTAAGTCCTATATTATCTACGTTGATGTAGTAATAAAGGAAAGTCAGACCATTGTTATTAAAAGAACAGATTCATGTCTGATCTAAAATATTAACGGATTTAAAAACAAATATTTTCATACCTATAAAGTTTAAAGTTGCGGATGTGACGGTTGCGACGATATAAGCTATTTGAATAACGGCTTCATCCAGATTAAATAGGCTACCGATGATCCTTTTTATATCAGTATTAATAGCGCCATGTGTAGATATTAATTCTTCAATAAAAATAGCGACATCAGATAATATAGGCATGTTGCTAGGAAGCCAGTTAAGTAATAATGAATTAACATAAACGTTGACAACCAATGAAATTGAATATACGACAATGAATCGCCAAATGCTCCCGGCGGCATGGTCTTTATGGCTAAAGGTCCAAAAGCGGTTGGCAAAATAAGCAAATAGAGTACCAACCAAGAAACCAATGCCTTTGGCGATATCAACGCCGAACAGTTGTGCCCAAATCAACCCCCGGTAAGTCAGAAAATCAATCAGAACCGTCAAGATTCCGACGACAAGAAAAATAGGCAACTCGCGCCTGATCATGCAGATTTAATCGGCAACTCAGGGGCGATTGCCTGATAGCGGGTTTCCAAGTCGCTGACCGCTTCCGCCGGAATGCGCCCATCTTTTTCCAAACGATAAGGATGGCCCGACCATTTGTGGAAGCAGGATTGCCAGTATTCAAAGGTGCGCAAATCATTCGGCGTACCCCATGACAAGAAACTGTCCACTTCGAACAAATGGCAGCGCAAGCCAAGTTCAATCGCGTCGTTGATGCATGAGTCAATATAAAACTCACCGTTGATCCGTCCGTCCCGGGCAATGAGATGGTCCACGACCCGGCGGAAGTCTTCGGCGCGGCGGAAGGTGAAAGTGCCAAGGACGATGGGATCAGTGGCAGGCGAATCAAGCGGCGTTTTGACGGAAATGCTGCGAATCCGGCCATTCTCGGCATTGATCCACCCGAACATTTTAGGATGCCGCACGGCGTTGGCATGGCCACGCGCACCCCAGACGATGACATCCACATCCGGGTTGTCGGCCAATTGCCGGAAAGCCTTGGCATCATACAACGCTCCGTTGTCACAGGCACCGAAGGTGACAGGTCCGGGTACGTTGCCGATGGCGCGTTCGATTGCTTCCAGCCCGATCAAAGCCGTGCAGGCTTGGCCTTCTGTGACGACGGGTATGGTTTCGATGACCGCTTCGGGGTAGAGCTGTTTGAGTTCGTTGGAGATTTCCTGATGCCCTGGCATGTCGGATCTCAGAACAAAAACGTGATGAATCGCTGTTGGCAAGTCATGTGTGGCCTGCGCAACCATGGGCCTTCCCGACACGGGGATGAGCGGTTTGGTGACCGTGTAGCCTTCATTCGCAAATCGCTGCCCCATACCCGCCATCGGAACCACGAGTGAGCCTTGTGGGGCAGGCAATGCGGTTTCCTCGACAATCAAGCGCCTAAAAGCCGCCGACCAGCCATTGTATTCGGCGACGTCTTCGGGAGTTCCCCATTGCATGAAGTGCTGAAGCGGGTAAACCGCCACCGGACGGTTAGCCGCAAGCAGGGGCTTGTAGGCGAGACTGACGTAGTACTCACCATTCACATTCAACTGCTGGTCCATCGTCATGCGGAAGGCTTCGCTCATGACTTTGCCAGAAGCGAAATAGTAGGTTCCGCTGGAGGCGAACTCTTCCATGCGATTATCGGTGTAGGGTTGCTTTTCTTGAATATCTTGGACCCATCCGTTGGTTTCGCGCATGTAAGCGTAGTTGGTGCTACCTAGCGTGTGGGGGTGAAAACCTTTATAGGCCGGTATGGCACCAGTGCATGCTGTGTTGGCGACGAATTCCTTGAAATGATGCCAGTCCCAATAACAGGTGAAGTCGCAATAGTTGACGATGACTGGGCGATCTGGATCAATCAAATGCTCAACTTGCCGTACCGCGTGAATCGGGCCGAGTTTGTGCGGGGGGATGCCTATGATCCGACCCGTCGGGCAATGCTGCCGGAGGATGGGCTCCATGCGATAGTCCGGGTTGGACAAGTGTTCTTGGTTGCAGATGAAAATAAAATCCTGCTCGCCCGGAAACAGGTCGATGACATGGGCAATGATCGGCTTGCCATCAATTTCGATCAGCGGCTTGGGGACAGCATAGCCTGCGCGGCGAAACCGTTCGCCAAAGCCTGACATAGGGACAATTATTTGCACAAAAAAACCTGTAGTCGAATTTTGGGGTTATGGCAATTCATAGGATGCTTCTGCCCCTCTTGGAGAGTAGAGGATAGGCTTGGTAGTTTAAAATTCATCGCCCTTCAGTTTGCATTCAATCATGGAATTTCTCCTAATGGTTTGTCAATTGCCCGGAGAAAATATCACTGGTGTCACAAAACACGGATTGGATGCAGTGGGGTAAAAGGGCAATTGAAACTTCTCTGTAACTGTAACCTAATCATTATCTTAGTGTCAACCATGGTCGAGTTGCCCCACTAGCTTTTGTGGTTAGTTGGAAATTTAGAGTTTCTAAATCCCATTCATCCCGATTCATTACAAAGACCGGCGCTTAGCAAGCCTCGCCGGGGTATTTGGTTAGTCCATTCAATGGCTTTAATGCCTTAGCCTTCAAGATTCAATCCTATGATATTGATCCTCAAACCGCACAATATCGTCTTCGCCCAAGTAACTCCCCGACTGCACTTCGATGATTTCCAACGGGATGACTCCGGGGTTTTCCAGCCGGTGCTCGACCCCTAGGGGGATGAAGGTGGATTCGTTCTCGCCCAAGATGAACGACTCGCCGCCACGGGCCACCCTCGCCGTGCCGCGCACCACGGTCCAGTGTTCGGCGCGGTGATGGTGAAGTTGGCTGGACAGCGACGCGCCGGGTTTCACCGTCAGCCGTTTGACTTGGTAGCGCTCGCCGTGGTCGATGCTTTCGAAATCGCCCCAAGGCCGGTGGACCTTGGCGTGGAAGACATGCTCCTTGCGCGAGGAGAGCTTGAGGTGGTCGGTGATGGCTTTCACGTCTTGCGCCCTGTCCTTGTGAACCACCAGCACCGCGTCGGTGGTTTCGATCACGATCAGGTCGGACACGCCCACGGCGGCGAGGAAGCGGTGTTGCGAGTAAAGCAGGGAGTTGTGCGCGTCCTTGGTGAAGACATCGCCCACCGCCACGTTGCCGTTGGCGTCCTGGGGGCTGACTTCGCCTAGGGCCGACCATGAGCCTAGGTCGGACCAGCCGGCATTCAGGGCAAACACGATGGAAGTGGCATTGCCGGGTTCGTCGGCGAGCTTTTCCATGACCGCATAGTCAATGGAGTCGCTGGGGCAGCGAGTGAATGGCTGTTTCCCGACTCTGACGAAATTCCCGTCGCGTTTGGCGTTGACAAACGCATCTTGGCAGGCTTCGGCTATGTCTGGACGGTGTAGGCGAATCTGGTCCAGCCAAACCGATGCACGCAGGATGAACAGGCCGCTGTTCCACAGATATTGGCCTGAGGACAGGTAGCCCGTCGCGGTGACCGCGTCGGGCTTTTCCACAAAACCGCCGAGCAGGAATGATTCGTCCCCTAGGGCTTCGCCTTTGCGGATGTAACCGTACCCGGTTTCGGGCTTGGACGGCACGATGCCGAAGGTTGCCACCGCCCCTTCAGCCGCCTTCAGCACGGCGGACATCAGTCGCTTGCGGAACTCACCCACGTCTTCGATGTGGTGGTCCGATGGCATCACCACCAGCACCGGGTCATCGTTGTCGGCGGTGGCTTGCAGCGCCGCCAAGGTCAGCGCCGGCGCGGTGTTTCGGCCAATCGGTTCGAGCATGATGGCGCATTCGTCGAAACCCAACTGGCGAAGCTGTTCTGCCACCAAAAACCGGTGCAGTTCGTTGCAAACGACCACGGGGGCTTTCAATTGCATCAGTGCCGTGTCCACCGGCATGTCTTCCACCCGCGAAACCGTCTCTTGCAACAGGGTGCTGTCCCCGGTGAAGGATAGGAATTGTTTTGGGTAGGCTTCCCGGGAGAAGGGCCACAGCCGGGTGCCCGAGCCTCCTGATAAAATGATGGGTTGAATGATGGTTTTCACGGTGCTGTGCTGATTTTGTTTGGATGATGTCATAATAATGACAAGCCCCTCAATGCCTTGAGAGAAAAGGGGTTCTGAATTCAAGTGCCGCCCAAGCAGCACAATCCCCGCTGTGAAAGCCTAAGGGTTCGAACCCACAATGCGCTCCCCTATTCTTAGGTAACCCGTTGAAAAATGTAGCTTTCAATGATTCCACATAAAATGTGGCCGATGACAATGTGACCTTCTTGTATCTTGGGGGTTTCCCGCGACGGGATGCGGATGCAAAAGTCACAAAGATCCAGCATCTTGCCGCCTGACTCGCCGGTGAAACCAACCGTGACCAGCCCCTTGCCGCGTGCCTCGGTCAGGGCCTTCAATATGTTGGGCGACTGCCCGGAGGTGGAAATGCCCACGAATACATCCCCTGCAACGCCGACGGCTTGGATTTGGCGCGAAAACAAATGTTCGAACCCGTAATCGTTGCCAACGGCTGTCATGACTGACGTGTCGGTGACTAGCGAAAATGCCGGTAAACCCGCCCTGTCGAAGGCGAACCGGCTGACAAATTCTGCCGCAAGGTGCTGCGCATCCGCGGCGCTGCCCCCGTTCCCGGCGAACAAGACTTTTTTGCCTGCCCGGATGGCGGCCATGCAACTGTCGGCGATTTTCTCCACCTCCGCCAGCAAAACCTCGTCCGCCACTAGCTTGGAAAGCAAGTCGCTGGTTTTGCCTATCTCTTGTTTGATGTAATTTTTCATCCTATCCTCCACCCTTGTGTGCCGTGTTTGGTGAAATGGCAGCCAAAAACCTGCCCGTCCCGGAATTCGCTCAAGGCGCGGATGACATCCAGCCTTTGGGTCGGTTCGACAAAAAACATGATAAAGCCCCCGCCGCCCGCGCCGGACACCTTGCCTGAGTAAGCCCCAGTGGCAAAGGCCTTGTCAATGATAGAGTCGATTAATGGGTTGCTGATCTTGTCAGCGCTGCGCTTCTTCGATTCCCAGCCCTTGCGCATCGACTCCCCCAGTTCGGGGATGTTGCCGCGCAGCAGGCATTCCTTCATCGTGGCCGCTTCCGCCTTGACTTCGTGCAGTGCCTGAATCGCAGCCTCGTCATGGTTGCTCACGTTCTTGGATTGCTGGTCGACGATGGCGGCGGACTCCCTTGAAACGCCGGTGTAGAACAGCACGATGGAGGACTCAAGCTCGGAAATGATCCAGTTTTTGATGCGCAACGGGTTGACGATGACATGATTGTCGGCGTTGAACTCCATGAAGTTGAAGCCGCCGAACGTCGCGGCGTACTGGTCCTGTTTGCCGCCGTTCAGTCCGACATCCTCGCGCTCGATATGATAGGCCAGTTGGGCAATGTCGTATTCCCCTAGGGGAAGGTTCAGCAATTCCACAAACGCCTTGACCATGGCCACCACCAGTGTCGATGACGAACCCAGCCCAGAGCCGGCCGGGGCGTCCGAGAAGGTGGTCAGGGTCAGCGCGATGGGTTCGCCGTTGTTGAATTGTTGGACGATCCGGTTATAGACACCTTTGTGGATGTCCAGCGTACCGTCCAGTTCGATCCGTTCAGCCAGCGGGTACTCGACCGACTGTTGCTTGTCCTTCGCTATAAAGCGCACCAGCCTGTCGTCGTTCGTTGCGAGATTGGCGTAGGCGTACATGTCGATAGTGGCGTTCATCACCAGCCCACCATAGATGTCGCAATAGGGGGAAACATCGGTCCCCCCTCCTGCGAAGCCCAGCCGCAAGGGCGCGCGCGATCTAATTTGCATAATAATTCTCCATTATTCTATTCCAAGCGCGTAATCCGCGCAGTCTACAATAAGATTTTCTATATCCATTGTACCTGATAGCGCATTATATCAATTGACTGATTTGCGGTGCAGCCCAGCCCTTTTATTCGGCCGCTTGCCTATGCCCGGCCAAGGTTTGCGGGGTATCTTCCGCAGTGTGTGGCGGCAGCTTTGCACGGCTGGCGATGGGTTACGGCAATGTGGCTTTGCGTTGGACACGGCCTTAGTACACACAGGAATGGGCAAGTAACGTCGGGAATGAGTGACAAATTTATCCGCCTATTCCGCTTGCTAATTATAACCAAATGATATGCAAAGAAAATAAAGATCGAGAGAGTGTCGTTGCCAAGTTGAAATCATAGCGAGCGGATTGCGATGGCATGTCCATCCTCTTGGCGCAAGCCGCTTTGGCGATTGCCTTATTTTAACCCATGTTCGGATTGATAATCGTAATACAATGATTTAATGATGAAAATAACAATAATCGAGCCAATGCAAGCTGCCTATGTTGGTAATCGGACATGCCGGAGGCGACGGGCAATCTTTTAATAGCTGGCCTGACAATTGCTGTATAGAAAAGCGTAGCGGTTTCCTGCAGACAGTTGGCCGCTACAAGGTCTAGAAATTTGATGGGTCTGATAAGGGCAAACCATTCGAAAGAATGGGACGCAAAGCCACAGCCTAAGTCCGGGGTGACCGGATATGGTAGATGGGTTGCCGGGCAGCATACATAGTCGTACTACCCCTCCTTGTTAGACCTCTTGATTCGTTTCGATGAATTTAAGAGGTGTATCGTGAACAATTTATTTTCCCGCAATTCGCAGTCGTTCGGGCTTCGTTTGTCCTCCGTCGTACTGACCGCAGCCTTGATGTTGGCTCCGAGCTTCGCCTTTGCCGACAATGGCCAAGCGCAAAAGCCAGCCAATGGGAATGGCGCCATTTCGATGGACATCAAGAACAAGACCCTGTGCGAAGTGATGCGGGAAATCAAAGCCCGTAGCGGTGCCGAAGTCAAAATGCCGCAACACCTCTCAGCCGACCTGATTTCACGTTCCGTCCATAGTGACACGTGGCAAGCCGCACTGGGTCAATTGCTGGAAGGCTACAATTACAGCGCCGTTTGGGGCAAGAATGGCCAGCCGCAACAATTGTCCGTTTACGGTCGCAACCAATACGCCGAGGGGTTGGTTGCCGCCAATGCCGCTGCCGCCAACACCCCTGCCAGTGCCAGCGACGACCTGATGGTTTATGACACGGCCGCCTTTGCATTGCCGCAGAAATATCAAGGTCTGAACCCCGGCGCGGTAAGCCCGGTGTCGTTCCCGACGGAACGGATGAAAGAAATGCAAGTGGGCGAGAAGGTCAACCTGACGCTACCCTGCGGACAGTTTGCAGTCGTGCATGACAAGGCGTTCCGCCATCCCAACGGCGACGTGACATGGGTAGGTTATTTGGAAACGGCGGGCCGAGCTTACCGGGTCATCATCACCATGGGCGGCCAAGGCAATCACGGCCAAGTGATAACCCCCGAAGGCATGTATAATATGGAAATCGAAGGAGGCCGCACGTGGCTGGTTGACGCGAATGCCAGAGTTGCGTATTCAGGAAACCAAAATATCTAGTGAGGCTATCTCAATGGGCGGGGCCAAATTATAGAGTGGCAGAAAACCGCCACCCAAGCCCCGCACGATCATGGCTTGGCCATCTCAATCACGCGCCAACGCATCCGCCAAGATTGCCACAATCCTCCGCGCCGCGCCGCCGTCCCACAAATCGGGGCGGCGGCCTTGCTTTCCTCCGCCCCGAATGATTTTTTCCGCCTCATCGGTAATGCGCTGCGGGTCGGTGCCTGCCAGCACATTCGTCCCTTGCTCGACCGTGACCGGGCGTTCCGTGTTTTCGCGGAGGGTGACGCAGGGCACGCCCAGTGCGGTTGTCTCTTCCTGCAAGCCGCCGCTGTCCGTCAGCACGAGTTCGGCGTCTTTCCACAAATTCAAAAACTCCATGTAGGACAGTGGCCGGGTCAGGACGACCCGATCTCCCAGATCAAGCCCGAAGCTGCCCAGGTTGGCCCGTGTGCGCGGATGCACCGGGAAGATAAGAGGCAACTGCCCGGCTATGGCCCGCAGCGCCCCGGCGACATTTTCCAGCGATTCCTTGGTGTCCACATTCGACGGGCGGTGCAGCGTCACCACCCCGTAACGGCCATACTGAGCCTTGAGCGCGGTCGATGCAAAGGCGCTGACATCCATGGCTTCCAGTTTGTCGCGCTGGTACAAAAGATTGTCGACCATCACATGCCCAACGTAATGGATTTGTTCGCGGGGCTTCCCTTCGTGCAGTAAATTGTCCACTCCGCTAGTCTCGGTCACGAAAAAAAAGTCGGAGATCGAATCTGTCACAATGCGGTTGATTTCCTCGGGCATAGCCCTGTCGCCGCTCCTCAAGCCTGCCTCCACATGCGCGACGGGGATGTTCAGTTTCTTCGCCACGATGGAACAGGCCAGGGTTGAATTGACATCGCCCACCACCAAAACCAAATCGGGCCGCTCGGACAGGCACAGTTCCTCGAAGGCGAGCATGATTTTGGCGGTCTGCTGGGCGTGAGTGCCGCCTCCCGCGCCCATGAAGACATCGGGTTGCGGAATCCCCAATTCCTCAAAAAACACGTCATTCATTTCCGCGTCGTAATGCTGACCGGTGTGGATGATTTTGAAGCCCAAGCCGCCATGCTCGCGCAAAGCCCTGACAATGGGGGCGATCTTCATGAAGTTGGGGCGTGCGCCGGCCACCAAAAACAAATTTTTCACAATGACTCCTATGCTTGAGATAACTTTGTCTCAGACCAGAACCGGCGGTCAATGTTAGGCATCAGTGACAAACTTATGAATCCATGGGGGATGATCTAACATCTAATTGATATATATATAAATCATTTGAGTGTTGTCGCCAAGTTAAAACCAAAGCAAGCGATGCTGCAATTGTATCATGACCAGCAATTCCCCGTCATTATCTTTATGATATAAATCATGCAGTTGAGATTCGTCATGAAAATATCACGTTGCCTGTGCAGAGTATCGGCTAGAATGCCCAAGTAGTCATCGTTGAACTGAGTAGTATTCGTCGCGAATTCAAATAATTATCAAAAAACCCTTGGAGATTGTTCGGTACCCTCCCTGCTTAGTGCCATTTGCGGTATGTTTTCAAAAATACCCGGCCATCTCACCGGAACCACGAAATTCACCCTGGCCGATGCTTTGATGTCCGGGTCGGCGGTGTTCGGGTTCAAGTATCCGTCGCTGCTAAAATTCGACGAGGACTAGGACGAGCCTATTAAGGCACAACCTGAAAACCCCCTATGGCATCGATTTGGCCCCTTGCGACGCCCATCTGCGCGAAATCTGCGCCCCGGTCAACCCCGTAAACCCCGCCTTCAACCAGTTGCACCAGGTCCCTACGTGACCAAGGGTGCTGAAACGCTATGAGTATCTGGATGGCCTCCCTTGACGGGATGGGCCGGTTCAGCTCCAACCAACTGGGCTGCCCCCAGTGTTGCGAAAAGCATCACCGCAACGGGGCCACGGAACACTGCCACCAATTGCTCGGTGCGGTCGTGATCCACCCCAATCTGCCGCAGGTCTTGCTGTTCATGCCTGAGGCATCCTCAAGGGGGGCGGCGGCGGCAAGAACGACTGCGAACGCAACGCCTCCAGGCGGTTGTTGCCGAGGCTGAAAAAGAACCCCCCCGATACGTCAGATTGAAGGGGCTGGTCACTGTGGCCTAGCTGTTAGGCAAGTAGGATAAATGTCGGGGGGAAGCAACGATTGTTTTACAAAACTATACGGGTAGTTTCTATGCTAATGATTTATATGATAACCATATTGTCGCTCGTTTGATCTGAAATCGACTGTTCACGGAAAATGGGAGTATTGCTTGCGCGGATTGAGAGAACACCTCACTGATCATGGGTTGGCAGCCTAGCATTTTGAATTGCCCTGCTTGAAGGCGAAGCGGTCGAAATGGTTCTTGGCGAGCAGTCATATTTATTTGATATGTGTATGATATATATATGATATTGATGGTTACGGCCAGGCTCTTGGGTATGTGGTTCGTAACGGTACGCACTTTGAAACGAGGCCACCGAGAAAACCTGTAGTTCGTCATTGTTTGATAAAAAGTTGGCATGTCTTTCGCTTTCGTATTTGACAAGTCCAAACGGTTTGTTGATAGGCTCACATAGCATTAATGAATGGATTATAACCGACAAACTCCAACTATTTAGTATTATTTTTGACGAAAAGTCAGGGTGGGTAGCCAAATGTTTAACAATAATTCAAAATCAGTCCAATTTTCTGCGCAAAGACGCAATAACCGTCATTATTTGATACCGGCAGCGATTTTTCTTGGCATTTCCTCGTTTGCTGCGATGCCATTGATGGCGAATGCAGCTTGCAACACATATTATGTCTCGACTTCGGGTAATAACAGCGCTCTGGGTACTATCGATGCGCCTTGGCGCACCATCGCTACAGGTGCAGCGAGACTCAAAGCTTGCGATACGCTCTTTGTTCGTAACGGGGTCTATGGAGAATATAATATATGGGTTGGCACCAGTGGAACGGCAACCCAACCAATCCAGATATTGGCCTATCCAGGTGAGTCTCCTGTAGTGGATGGGGCAAACGTAGAAAATCCGCTGAACAAGCCGTTTTTTATCATTGCGGGAAAATACGTCACCCTGTCAGGGTTTGAGTTAAGAAATAGTGCAACCTCAGCGGGTGTTGATTTTTGGGGTGCTTATGGCATTATTAAAAATATGAATATCCATCATACTAATGGTACTGGAATATTTTTTAGAGGAGATTACGGGCTTGTCGAGAACAATACCGTTTCATTCACCAGCCTGTGTAACGCTGACCCTGCTTCACCCTACAGAATAGCGAAGGGTGGATGGGGTGTTGGCATCACTATAACAGGTGCCGGTTCAGCACCTGCAAGTGATGGCGTGGCGACACGAACCATAGTGCGGGGAAATACCGTCCATTCCGTATACGGGGAAGGTCTGTCAACCTATGAGGCAGACGGTACGCTCATAGAGAATAATGTAGTTTATGACAACTGGGCGACAAACACTTATATTTCCGATTCAACAAACGTTATCTTTAGGAATAACTTGGTGTATAACACACCGAATAATGCAGTTGGAACAAAGTCAGCCGTATTGACACTTGCGGATGAAAAGGCGACCAAACCCCGCTCCGCCAACAATGTTGTGATTAACAACATGTTCTTGAACGGGCACATTTGCGCATTCTGCTGGACGCTCGTGCCGGGGTCCGGGCTGGTTGGCGATTTGATCGCAAACAATACGCTCGTCAACGGTGCTTTTGCCACTCCCGCAACAACAACAGATCACATAGGCAACATGGTTTATAACAATATTTTTTATCGGAATGACGGTGGCTCTGTGAACAATGCATCAGCGACGTATCCGGGAATAAGTTTCTCCAATAACCTATGGTCCAAACAACCCCCGCTGTCAGTTACTGGAAAAGGCGATATTATTGGAACCCCCAACCTTGCGATGACCGGCAATACGGGTCCTGGACAGCTCACAAAAGCCTATTTCTCAATCACATCGGCTTCGCCAGTCGTAGGGAACGGCATAGCGATTCAAGATACCACTGATTACTATTTAGTAACCAGCAGCCTAAAGCCGAATATTGGGGCATACCTATCCAATCCCCCAATCCAATATCTCGCGGCACAGTAATGAAAAAATGAGGAGGGGTCGCATAGGATTAATGCTGTTTATCCGGGACATCACCATCAAGCCAGTGGCCAAGCGTTTAATCCGATGCAACGAAGCACGAACGCTTGGTCACTGGCTTTTGCCATCTGTGATGAGGCTTGGAGAGAGTTATGCAAAACGCCGATATGCAATCCCACATACAGCAATGTGTGCCATGGCGAAAATGTGCGACGTTGCAATCACGGATTTTGCAGGAGGGGGCGTATCGGATAAGCGGGGTGCCTGCTGCCAATCCCCCTTCGCAAGCATATATAAACATAAAAAATCCTTGACTATTTATAAATAGCCTATTGTTCTACTTTGTGCTATCCTATACATTAAAGACACAATGTATAGGTAATAAAGATGATTCAAGATAGCCTGGTAAAATACCAAAATACCGTGAAACATCACAATAGATATTGTTTTATGGTTCTGGCATCAGTCGTTTTTGGTATTGTATTAATTATTGGAAATCCAATTGAAGCAAAAGCTAATTGCAATACTTACTATGTCTCGTCTTCAGGTAACGACAGAAATCTAGGAACTATCGACAGCCCTTGGCTTTCAATACATAAATCAGCTAAAATATTGTCTCCCTGTGATACCTTATATGTACGGGGTGGAATATATAATCAGAGCGGGATCGTATTAAATAACATAGGTATCGAAAAAAACCCAGTTAAAATATTAGCATATCCCAATGAAATTCCCATATTAGATGGTTCTTCAATTAATATAAAAACGTGGCAAGCATTTTTTTATCTAGATGGGGAATATATTAAGCTATCAGGATTTGAATTACGCAATGGCGGCGTTGGCGTTCACGTGAACGGTAGCCACAATACCGTTAGCAATGTGAATGCGCATCATATGTTGCAGAATGGAATATTGGCAAGGGGGGATTATAGCATTGTTGAAAATAGCAAGGTGTCTTGGTCGTGCATGAACCATTACAACTATCTAATTGGCAATGGTGGAACGAATAAATGGGCATCCGGTCTCAGTGCCGCGCGCAATAAGGCGGGAGGCATTACCAAACATGCTATTTTGCGCGGGAATACGGTGACGGAAAACTGGGGCGAGGGGCTATCAACCTATGAGGCTGATGGCACTATCATGGAAGACAACACCGTCTATAATAATTGGGCGCTAAACGTTTATATTTCCGATGCAAGGAATGTCATCCTAAAAAATAATTTGATTTATAATACGCCGGATAACATTATCATCGATATTGGTGCGCGTACTCCTGGTCGTTTCACGATAAATCTAACGTTGGCGGACGAACGGTCTGACAAACCTCGTTCTGCTAATAACATGGTTGTCAACAACATGATATTGAACGGGGATATAAACGCATTTTCGTGGTCAATACCCACCGACGGCGGCTTGTTCAATACACTGATTGCAAATAACACTGTCATTGATGGCATGATCCGAACTGGTGGTAAAAACCAAGAATCCGTCATTAAAAATAATATCTTCTTTACAAGCAAAGAAGACTTTAGCCTTGCCAATATCCCGAGTCGTGACGGATTGGATATGTCCAATAACCTGTGGTCGCACCCCCCACCCGCCAATGCGTCAGGCAATGGTGACATCATCGGAAATCCTGGGCTGGTGCTTTCAGGCAAAGTAAGGCCGGGGAAATTGACAAAGCGATATTTCGCCATCGGAGCCACTTCCCCGGTAGTGGGCAAAGGCTCCCCGATTTCCAGCGTCATTAGCCAATACAGGATTATCACCAACCAAGGAAGAACACTGAATATCGGAGCCTACCCAACTACTGCAATGCCAATCCAGTACCTACCTACACAGCAACAACCGTGAGACGCTTGAGCAATAGAAGGTTGAAAAACAGAGCAATCAAGGTTAAACGTTTGGGCCACCCGCCGGAGTTTCCTATCGGTTACGGAACCGAGGGGAAATCATGCGGAAATACCAGAACATCGCCACCCCGACAAATGATCCAAACACATTGGCATAGGCATCAAAACAAGAAAAATACCGTACTGAGGTCAGCCAAAATTGCCCAAGTTCGAGTAAAAAACCGAATATGCTTGATAGCATGACTGCTAACAGCGTGGTGATAAGTTTATGTTTCGGGTGTATCCACACTGACAGCATCAAAAAAGCTAGAATCGCGTAAGCTGCGGCATGATCCAGCAGGTCCCAAGTGAATATCCCAATGGCTTGTTTTGGATCGGGTAGCACCCAAGGATTAAGGCTGAGAAAGGTGACTAATGCTAGGCAAGCAAGGAGTGTCCAGATATGCATTGATCGACTCACAGAAGATTTTCAAAGCGCCTAGCCGACATTTTTCTGAGTATTCAGATAAACCTGAAAGGTGCTGCGTGCGATATCCTCCCAGTTGTATCGCTGGCTTACCCAGTCGCGAAGTCCATTCCTATAGTCATCGGATTGCGTAAAATCCGAAAACTCCCGTAATTTCTGGGAAAGCATGTCGATGTCGCCCAATTTAAAGTAATGATGATCTGGCAACCTGATTTCCAAATTGGCCGGGATATCGCTGGCAATGACCGGCAGGCCGTAACTTAGGGCTTCCAGCAATGCGATGGGCAAGCCTTCGTGCGAGGAAGGCAGTACGAACACGCCCGCATGCGCGTACAACTCCCGCAAGGGCTGCCCGCTTTGCAAGCCGGTGGCAACTATATTCGGATTTTCCCTGGCGGCTTTCAAGACATTTCGGGTGTATTCGTCAGGGTGGTCGGAATCGCCCACCATCACCAATTTCCAACCGGGTAACTCAGCCTTTTCAAAAGCGTCGATCAAATCCAAATGCCGTTTTTCTGGAACCAACCGGCTGACGATCAAGACGTATTTGCCAACCTCCAGCCCGAAGTCATCCAGCGTATCGATGGTGTCCGGCAATTGCGGCAACACCACGCCGTTGGGGATCAGCACGGATTGCTTGCCGTATTTGTCTTCCACTAGGTTCCGAATGACTTGAGAAATGACGATCCGCTCGTGCGCAAAAAACATGCCGAGGCGTTCGCCCAATTTCAATATCCATTTTGAGAAGCCCTTCCATTTTTGCCGGTCATAGTCCGGCCCGTGGTGGGTGACCACCACTTTCAGGCCGAAAAGCCGGGCCAGCGGGGCCATCAGTGACGGGCCGATGGCATGGATGTGCAATACATCGGGCCGTTTGAAGGCGGCGTAGCATACGCCGAAAAACGTGTGCACGATAGCCTCCAGTTTCTTCGACATCGGTGACCATACGCGGTGGAAGCGTATGCCTTGCCATTCCTTCCCTTTTTCCTCGGGGTGGTAAGGCGAACGCACAATGATATTGACATCGCAGCCCAGATCGTTCAAGTGCGAGGAAAGGTGCTGGGCATGCGTTTCCACGCCGCCTTGGACATTCGGGAATCCTCTCAAGCCTAGCATCATGATGCTAAGGCGCGACAATTTGCCTGGTTGTTCCGGGGGGAGGTTTATGTCTTCGTCAGCCATGGGTCACCCTTAGCTTTATTACCATACGTCAATCATCTTTGTCTGGGAAAGGCTCATTTTCAAGCTTCTGCAAGATACACCACCCCACACGCCCAGCCTGCACAGGGAAATCGCGCCGGACGGTTACGAATTGCACACTACCGTATAGGTCATGGGCCATCCGAGCATGCGATTGCTCTGGATGGTGAAATGCTGAGCGTTGCTTTTCTTCATCAAACTATGCAATCGGGAGTAGCCGAGCAGATATAGGTTTTGGCGATTCCAAGAACTATTGTGTTTTTGACACCAGCGATAAAAGACATCACCCGGAAACCAATGAAGAAAAAATACATTGGTATGGCTTTCCACGGGAAAATATTTGTTCGGGGTGGTGAAAAAGACTTGCTTCCCCACTCTCAGCATTTCGTTAATGAAGCGCAGCTGGGCATCGTCGTCGCCGACATGTTCGATTACCGCATTGCTGAAGACCCAGTCGAACGACTTGTCCGAGAACGGGAAATAGTCACCCGGATAGGTGACGAATTTCTTTTCAGGATGCGCCTGCTGAACTGCGGTCAAATCCACGACACCCAGTCCAGTGTAGCATTCGCTTGGAAACCGGAAAGTTTCCATAAATATATTCTCACCCGCGATTTTTACCTTTCCGGACACGCCCACATCCAATATATTGCCGCCCTTGCACAAGGAATAGAAATGTTCCAGCTTGTTGCTGCGGGAACCCCGCATAACATAGACCTTTATTTTTTCAATGAAACTCATTATATCTCTCCAAATATGCCTAGTTTAGGTAAAGCGCCAATTTTAAGGTTAGGAATGCAAATGGATTTGTTCAGTAGTCAGGACGCATTGATGAATTACACTTGATAACAGGTTTTATAAATATATTTATGCCTACCTGTTAATTGTGTAAGGTTCTGTTGATTCCTTTTTAATCAGCCTATCGGAGCCTTTCAATTAGTTCAATATATCGGTGGCTGAAACGGTCTGTGCTGAATTCATTTATGATAATATTGTAACTATTTAAACCGAATTCAATGCGCTTGCCATGGGACTGAACCAATTCGAATAGCTTATTGGCAATGTCGATGTGTGCCTTTTGTTCAACCAAGAAGCCATTGATGTCATTTTTTACGAGGATGTCATTATCTCCGGCTTTCGTTGCGACAATAGGCAGGCCGCAATTCATTGCTTCCATTATCGAGTTGGATACCCCCTCGTAAAGTGAAGTGCTCAGGTAAATATCCGATTCATATAGTATTGGCATCGAATTGGTTATATTGGTCACGATTTCAGTGCAGTGGCTTATGCCATAGGCTTTAACCCAGTCCTCAATTTGATTTTGCAATGAGCCATGCCCTATGATCTTGTAGATTATTTTGGCATCTGGCTTAAGATTTTGAATCAAATATGAAATGCTTTTAATGCTGGTTAAGTAATCTTTTTGCTCTACAAAGCGGCCAATGGTGGTGATCACGATGTCATTTTTGTTCGGCCTTTCAACGAAATCGGGTTGAGGCTCGATCCCATTAGGGATTACGAATATCTTTTCCTTTTTAAAGCCTCTCTTGATACTTTCGTCACTGCCAGAGTATGAATTTGAGATTGAATAGTCAAGAATGTAATTATGAAGGTATTTTAATGTCAAAAATTTATGGTATTCAACAAATGAGTTTCTGATGCCTCCAAATATATATTTTACGCCCGCAATTTTTCCAATAATCGCTCCAATAAGCGTGTCTCTAGGAAGGTAAGAAAATATAATGTCTATATTGTTTGCTTTTAAAAATCTATAAAACTGCAATAGCCCTTGAAATAGACTTCCTTGCAGATACACATGGGGTATATTGTTGCTTTGTATGAAATCGACATGCTTGTGGCTCTTGGGGTGATCCTTGAGAATCACTACAAACGTTTCAAAGTTTTTCTGCAGGGAGGCAGCCAAGAGTAGGCTTTGCTTTTCCGCGCCACCCTCTGCTAAAGAATTAATTGTGACACATATTTTTTTCATATGGCTATCTTGGGCTCGGTCGGGTCGGCAATTCTCATTTCGGCGTGACCAACGCTTTCTTACCATAGGCCGGGCTACAGGCGCGCGCACCGGGAACCACGATTTCACTCGGAGCTTTCCGCGCTCCGTGGCCCATCAAACCGGCGGCGGATCGGCTATGCTGGATACGGCGTACTCCAAGCTTTAGCGATAAACGGAAAATTTTTGAAATGCGCACCTAGCCCACCCTACTGCTTATAGTGCCGTCGTCAGGTTTGCAAACAGTTCTTCATAAGCCATGATAGTTTCTTTTCCGGAGTGATGACGCTGGTAATAATCATGGCAAATATTGCCGCGCTCGATGCGGAGTTCCTCGTTGCCAAGCAAGTTTTCCACTTCGGCCCCGGCTTCCGCAACAGAATTGATAGCGATTATCGGATTAGATTCCGCGCCAGAAATTTGCGGTACAAAATAAGAGAGCGTAGGTATTTTTCGTGCCCATGACTGTAAGAATGTGTTGGGCATGCCTTCCTTTTCGGAGGTGTTCATGAATAGCCTGGCCCGGTCAAAATAAGCTTCCGTCTTTTCGAAGGGAAGAAAGCCTAAAAACTCAACATTGGGCAATAGCGATGCCGATTGTCGAATGCCATCAAAATATTGAGCCGAATTAGCGGTGGGTACTGGCGGGCCACCAATCATCACAAAGCGCCTGTTTGGCAGTATCCGGGCCAAATCCAAAAACAGTTGTGGACGCTTCCATTCCTTGACGGTAGCCACCCAAAGGACATCAATGTCTTTTTCCGTTTGACCAATAGATAAAGGGCGGTAAATGCTGGGTATCAGCAGCGAATCCATGCCATAATTGCGCTTGCACAAGGTTTGTTGTGCCTCATTTTGAACCACCACAGCATCGGCGTTCTTCAAGCCATATTCGTAGATTCTTCTGTCCCTCCAAAATTGGATCAGTTGCTTGCCGGGCATGAAGTCAGTGTCATGGGCCCCGGCATAAATGAACTTCTTACCGTATCGCCTGCAAAATGCCGCAGTTAGCCCCGTTGGGACACCGGCATTACGCTGGTAGTATATATCCGCTCCGGCACGTTTCAGTGCTTGCCAAGTTGAAGTCATGCGCGGGTGGAAAAAACGCAATACGGGAATCCCATCATCCCGTTTGAACGACTTATAAAATATCGCGCCGTGAGAGTCATAGCCGTCTGGCTGGCCATAGTCCAGTGAAACTACCGAAACCCGGTAGCCTTTCTGCAACAGAAACCGGATTATATGGTATTGCTGAACCTCGGCCCCTCCGACTTCTTGAATCTGCCCACCCCCGCACATCAACGGATATAGGGCGGGTGCCACAAAGCATATATGGGGTAGAGCTACCATGGGCGTGGATAAAGCCGCAGTAGTTCGGCTGCTTTATTACGCCGATATGCCTCTCGGTCGTAATCGGGTGTGTTTGCCAAAACTTTACCGGCATATTCTTCAATACTTGTTATTACGCGTGCTGGCACACCGCCAACCACTGTATTCGGTGGGACATCTTTGGTCACAACCGATTGTGCCGCAACTATAGAGTTTGGCCCGATTGACACCCCCGGCAAAACGGTGCTTCCATACCCTATGAAACAGTTGTCATGCACTGTGATTCGACCGAATTTGAGAACTCCACGGTATTTTGGTTGATCCCTAATTACCCAAGTGGCACCATCGTGCGTAATAAAAGCTACATTGGAAGCGATCGTCACATGCCGACCTATGCTGATTAGATAAGGCTCTGATCCAAAATTCGGAACACTTGTTAGGCGACAATCGCTAGCGATTTGAAGCCCCCGCTTGATAAAGCTTCTTAGTTTCCACCAATCTTTTAATTTAACTATTTTGAGCCACATCTTATACCTCATAAAATAATATTAATTCTGGTAAGGGTTTCAAAAATTGTTTTACCGAATTAATACTTCACAATAAAGATTCCTATAAGCCTCCACCATGTGCTGTAGGCTAAAATGGTTGACGACATCTTCTCGTGCCCTCTGGCTCATGTCCGTCGCCCACGGATCATTATATTCGGCAAGGGCTGTGTCAAGCAAATCTACCAACTTCTTCGTGTCATCTGGATTGAACAGGAATCCATTTTCCCCGTTTTTTATCGCGTCATTGTTTCCTTCAATGTCCGTCGCAATGCAAATCAGCCCCGATGCCATGGCTTCCAGCAGGGCTAGTGAAAACCCTTCCAAATGGGAAGGCAAACAATAAATATCACTGGCTTGCAAATAAAGTTCTGTGTTTTTCCTGAACCCTAAAAACCTTACCCTGCCGGTCAAACCCAAATCGGCGACCAGACGTTCTAGGCGTTCCCTCTCGCACCCCTCGCCCAAAATAAGAAGCAACGCATTCTTTGACGCCGAGAGGGCAAATGCGTTGATCAACATCTCTTGATTCTTATGTTTCTCCAAGCGACCGTGGCAAATGACGATGGCACGGTCAACAGGCAGATCCAATTCGGCCCGCAATTGCGCTTTTGTTGTGCTGGGGCAAAACCTGACTGTGTCGATGCCATTATAGATCAAACGAACCTTACTGGCATCCATGCCAGCGATGGACTCGCACTCCCTGGCAATTTCCTGGCTGATCGCCACATAGCGTGTGCAATGTTTCAATGCCTTCAATAAATAACTAGGCATAACCCCATCCGCTATTTCATCGCGCAACCTGGATATGCGATTGTGGCCGGTTATTATCAAGGGCTTGTTTAAAATCATGGCGGCAATGACTGCGGCGGAAGCCGCCCGATGATAAGTATGGGCGTGAATCACGTCACAATTGCGTGAATGGCGGATAAGATGGATTAATAGTTTGGCAAATGTGTAATAGCTGAAAAAACGACCATCTCTCACTCTGCCGAATAAAGAAAATGGTATGACCCGGTGAATAGAATAAGCTGCTGTCGGGGTATGCATTATCTCCAGTGAATATTCACTTGGAGATTTGATTAACGGTGAGACGACCACACCCGCAATGGTCAATACATCATTTTTAAAATCGGCATCATTGGTATGCTCGACAATATAACGTGCAACGTTTTCGGCGCCCCCACTAAAGGGGTAATAATTGCCAGTGACTGTTAAGACTCTAATCATTTTGTGTAACCCATCGATTATTTGCGGCTTACCGTTTGGACACTGCACGAAAAATATCCCTGTACGCGTCCACCATGTGCTGTAGGCTAAAATGTTTGACGACATCCTCCCTCGCCCTCTGGCCCATCTCCATCGCCCACTGGTGATTATATCCCACAAGGGTTTTGTCAAGCAGATTTGCCAATTCCTCTGTGTCATCTGGATTGAACAGGAAGCCATTTTCCCCGTTTTTTATCGCGTCATTATTTCCTTCAATGTCCGTTGCAATGCAAACCAGCCCCGATGCCATGGCTTCCAGCAGGGCTAGTGAAAACCCTTCCAAACGGGAAGGCAAACAATAAATATCACTGGCCTGCAAATAAAGTTCTGTGTTTTTCCTGAACCCTAAAAACCTTATCTTATCGGTCAAACCCAAGTCGGCGACTAGGCGTTCTAGGCGTTCCCTTTCGCACCCCTCGCCCAAGATAAGAAGCAACGCATTTTTTGACGCCGAGCGGGCAAATGCGTTGATCAACGTCTCTTGATTCTTATGCTTTTCCAAACGACCGTGGCAAGTAACGATTACATGGTCGGCGGGTAGGTCTAGCTGGACACGTAAGCGCGCTTTGGCATTGGTTGGAGAAAAAATGGTGGTATCAATGCCGTTATAAACTAAGCATACTTTGTTGGCATCCATGCCAGCGATGGACTCGCACTCCCTGGCAATTTCCCGGCTGATCGCCACATAGCGTGTGCAATGTTTTAATGCTTTCAATAAATAACTAGGCATAACACCTTCGGCTATTTCATCGCGCAACCTAGATATGCGATTGTGGCCGGTAATTATCACGGGCTTGTTTAAAATCTTGCCAACAATGACCGCAGCGGAAGCCGGCCCCTGATAGGTATGAGCGTGAATCACATCGCAATTGCGTGAATGGCGGATAAGATTGATTAATAGACTGGCGAATGTGTAATAGCGGAAATAACCACCTTCTTTCATTTTACCGAACCAAGAAAATGGTTTGACACGGTGAATGGAGTAAGCTGTTGTAGGGGTATGCATTATCTCCAGAGATTTATGCGGTGAATTGATTAACGGAAATACACACCCACTAGCAATAGTCAGTACATCATTTTTAAAATCGGCATCATTGGTCTGCTCAACAATGTAGCGTGCGATGTTTTCGGCACCGCCAATAAATGGGTAGTAATTACCAACGACTGTCATGATTCTAATCATTTTAAACCAAGCCTCGTAAACAATTTGTTGACTTAGTAACAATTCCCCGGCATAGCCGTGGGGGTTCGATTGCTAGATTCTTAAAGGAACCTAGTCGCAATCGTTTAAGATATGTTGATAGGCCGTATACGCTTTAAGGCCAGAAGTCAATGACAGGGAGACATCGGGCTGTTGTTCTCAAAGGTGTGCGCCTCATTCTAATTGTAACAACGAACTATCATCATCGACTGCCAAAACTGTCAAACTCTTTGATCTTCCCGGCAAGGCAGAAGATTATATTTTATTGATCTTAATAAAAATGATATTATGCAGTGCAGATAAATGGGAGTTGATGAAATCGAAGTAATAATACGATTAAATGATTTTTCATGTTAGAGCTTTTTTCCGATAAAAAACAAATAAGGACTCCACCAACGACAATCGAGACCTCTACGACCGGCAATAGTAAATAACACAATATTGAGTATTATTTGAATCCTCCATAGAAGGCGTTTTACAAAATTACTAAAACTGCTACCATCGGACGAATATAAACCAGTTTCGAAAGTGCCACAATAATCACAAAATTGACATTCTAAGCCTATATCATCGAAAATCTTCTTAAAGGCTACAAGTGACATTATATTTAGATTATGAATATCAATGACATGCTTGTTAAGAAAATGAAATGCAATATAGTTTAAACCTTTTATATTCGGAATTGATACGATAATCCTACCTCCTGGTTTAAGTAGATTGACGTGTCTGGTAATTACAGATTTTGGGTCATCAAAATGTTCAATGAAGCCTCGAGACATTACAACATCAAAATAAGATTGATATTTATCCGTTATATCGTCAGAGAAGAAATCGGCATGGATTACATTATTTGGATCAAATTCATTTTTAACAAATGTTTCTTTGTTTACAATTACTCCATCTTCTGCGTACTCTATCCCGAAGGGTTCCATGCCGAACATTTTAGCAAAGCGCACTACATGATGACCAGGGGCACTGCCAATTTCAAGTATTTTGCCGTTGAGCCCATCGGAAAGGTAAGTTGGAAAAAGAACATCCCAAACGAACCAATCACTATATGACCTATCCCAACGCTCTTTAAGAATACCCCTTAAAATATAGTGAAGCGTTCTTTTGGGCCATGAATCAGGTTTATTGTCATCTAATAAGGTGGGGTTCTTATATATCTTATTCCAATAGGATTTGTCAGATAGCTTATTAGTCATGGGCATGGCCTTATATTAAATTTAACAGCAAAAAAAATTAACAACATTATTTTTGGCATAATTACAATTATTTTAATATGAAAGATATAAACAATCCTAGAGATTAGATCATTATCCTAACTTTATTGTAGAGCATTGTAAATCCTTGTTGATACTCATGTAACCTGAAAATATATATGCAGCATGGAAAGGTAATAAAAAATATTAAAATTGACGTAGGAAGTCCATACTGTCTCCCCAAAGTGCTAGCATACCATACCATCGTACCTGTCATCAGCAAACCGAGAAAACCAAGCATATTATGTGGAGTTAGTCGCATATTATGTTTGATGGATAATATTAGCGTAAAAAAAAGTACTATTACTAGGTTTACCAAGACTGTTGACAAGGCTATCCCAGCGACACCATATGATTGCATAAGAATATAATTAAATGATATATTTAGTAAAGAAGAAATAATTGCAGCATATACTGTGGTTTTCGCATCATAAAGAACACTATAAACCCTAGCCAGTAAAACAACTCCAATAGTAGGAATGATGGCAATAATTAAAAATTTCAAAACATTAAAAACATCATTGGTATCCGAGTTACTAAAGTTTCCACGCTGATATATTATCCTAATAAGTATATCTCCATAGATAGACAGAACGAGAACTATAGGTAATATGAACGCAATTGCATATCGATAAGTTTTGAATGCAGTTTCATTTAACTCATGCTTGTTGTCTGCGGATATAGCCGAGAAAATCGGTAAAACAGCAGTATTTACAGACAGTATAAGAATTCCACTAACATTAGAAACCAAAGTATCAGCGTATCCAAAAACTGCCAACTCGTGTCCACCTAGAATAGTTATCATCATGCGGTCAATAATATTTCTACTGTTTGCCACGAATGCGCCTGCTGCCATTGCCAACCAAAGTGGTAGGACTTCTTTTAATTTAGGTATTGCCTTACGAAAACAAAATCTCGTTGATTTTATGATGGTTATATACACCAAAGCTTGTATTGTTGCGGCAATCAAATAGCCTAATGCCAGACCTTGTAATAGTATAACCCAGCCGTTTTGATGATAAAACCATACAATCGCAATTACGGTAATAGAAATACAGGCTTGTGAGAGCCGTGTAGAAACAAAACGTTTTTCTGCTTCCAATACAGAGGTAAAGAAGTCATTTGCGGCCATGCTGGCTAATAGAACAACCAGATACAATGCAGATTTACTTGCGGCTATAACCTTGTCCGCAGTGAACCCTGGGGCAAAAAAATGAATAAGCGGTACTATAAAAACGTACAAGATGCAACAAACGCAAGTTACTAGTAGGATATATACAAAACCGGATAGGATTGCCAAGCTATATGCTTGGGAATTATCCCCGGACAATTTTATTTTTATATAAGACGGCGTAATACTCCCTCGATGCATTGAATACATCATAGAAGCAAAAAACGTCGCAATGCCCATAAACAAAAAATAGATTCCTAAGTCGGCATTTACTCCAAACTTCGATGCGACCAGCATATCTTTAGCAATGCCTATTGGCTTAAGCAATACAGATAACATGACCATGATACCCGTATAACTGGCAATCTTTCTTAAATGACTCATTTGTAATGTTTTAGATTTAATGTTTTATCATTAAAAAACAAAATAGCCTCCTCAATTGATAGGATAAGCGTTTTAAATGCCTAGGCATTATCATGGATCGGAAGCCGCTTTTCTAAGCTGTTTCCTCCGGGTCGGTGAGATGCGTGGAAACACCCGGCAGCAAGTGCGAAGTTCGTCTCCGTTTCAAGTATTTCTGGTTTAATCACCGAAAACTTGTGAATCTGCATATAAATTAATGCGAAATATGCCCAAATAATCTGTTGGTAGTTGGATTCTCTTGTGTATTCAATTTTGAGCTGGTCTATAATAAAGAAAATGATTATAGCCTTGAAAAATATTGTAGTTAATTGAATGCTTTTGTCTTGCCGAAGCTTTCCTTGCCTTGAGAAGCCAATCCATACAAACCAAACTAAGTATAATGTTGATCCAAATATCCCTAAAGATATCGATAGATAAATAAATAAGTTATGTGGAAAATAAAGCAAAAGTGCTGTTCCGGATTTAATGCCTGGACCGACACCGAAAAGCTGGTTGTTAATATCCATAGACATTAAATAATCATAACCGTATTTCCACACCTTCGATCTTGTGTCAAACTTGCCGCCTGAGACATCAATATTGGTGTTTAACAATGCATCAATGACATTATATTTTGAACCTTTAAATGCAATATACACCAGACCGATGGAAATGACCACGCCTAACAAAAACAATATTATATTCTTCAATCCAAATGTTCTTGTGTGAAAGATAAACAAGTAAGAGAAGCAGATAGATAATCCTACAAAAGGGCCGCGAGTTTTGGTCATAAACAGCATAATTACACTTGTTAATATAGCACAGAGCCAAATTATTTTCTTTCGAGAGCCTACTGAAATGAACATCATACTGCAAGATGATAATAAAACAATGGCTGAGTATTCTGCGAATAGCTCAAACCCGCCCACTGTTCCGTATGCTCGAAAGCCACGATCAACATTATCAGCAATTGCTTGGGTGCGAATAAAACTTTCTAATAATACCCCATATTTAGGATAAACAACTTGAATAACGGAAAAAATAGACGAAAGCAGATAAGCAAAAACCATGAATCCTAGATACTCGTATATGTCTTCTTGGGAATTACACACACTGACAATGAATGTGAATAGGAAAAGACATGATATCAATTCAAAAAAAGCTATAATATGGTAAGACTCGAATATATCATCACCAAACCTAAAATAGCTAATATTAATTATAAACGAGATACCATAAGATACTATAAATAATATAAGGAATATGCGAACAGAACCCGATAAGTTGATCTGTTTAACACCTTTGAAAGCATCTGAAGCCAAGTAATACCCGCATAATAAAATTATAATATAGGTATTAATACAGCCATATCGAAATATCATGGAGAATGGAAGTATGATGAGCAAGAATCTTGCTATTGTTTTTCTGCTTGCCGTTATGATGAAGATCATGATCAACAAGGAGAAAGCTAGTATCAGACTTTTTTTAACCATTTACAATATATGTGCCGGTAATATTTGTTGTTTTGCCATGCATTGTAGACGGGATTATTTTCCCTTAAATCGGTTCACATCGTTCTTGTCCATAGCACCCAACAAGGCTTTTATAAAATTCTCGTTAAGAGTATAGGCATTCTGTTCGTTTGTCGATAAATTTGAAACCCGCACTAGAATGCCGTCCGGTATTTCCCCGTTAAGACCATAACTTATCTGAGTGAGTAGCCGATCTAACTTAGTTGTCACGACTTTGTTCCCCATGGTAAACCAATAGGTCACCGCTTCCTGCCGCAGATCTTTTTGCGCGAGATACTGTGTAGCTTGAATTGTTGCATCGTCAAATTTTATCGCTATGTTTTTTAAATTACTGATTGTAAAACCTTGGCTTGCGTAGCATACTTCTTGTCGGTGTGTTTTAAGACGCATCGTCTGTTTGTTGCCATAACCAACCAATAACATTATCTGCTCGCCTTTCATGTTTTTATAGGTACGGTTAATCAGTGAACCATATGTTTCACTAACCACATCCTGAGTATCGGGCAGCGGGTTTACCTGGTTAATTGATTCGATGAATTTCCAGTCGCCAAATTGTTTTGGCAGCATCTCTTCAAATTGTGCCGTCGTTATACTGGTATATGTTTTTGTCGGTTTTAGTGTCATCGACAAAAAAACCGTGAACACCATTGCAATGCCAATGGCAAAATGTTTCAATCTGATCAAGCCAAACAAGGTTTCATGGCTTTTAAGGCCACTTTCATGATTATTATAATCATATTCATGCGACGA
This sequence comes from uncultured Methylococcaceae bacterium, assembly GCA_903930145.1. Lineage (GTDB taxonomy): Bacteria > Pseudomonadota > Gammaproteobacteria > Methylococcales > Methylococcaceae > Methylumidiphilus. The sequence goes on along the minus strand of CAIYXP010000191.1, from coordinate 7,687 downwards.
GTCTGATCTTGCCTCTGTGCGATATTTGTCCTCCGTTAAAACTAGGCTTAATAGCCAATCCAGCGTGAATACTAATATCAAGGCAGCAGAAAACAATACCATGCCCGCGAATCCATGCAAGAAACCTTGTCCTGCCGCATCGCCATAGTAGAATGTCACCAGTACAAGAATCACCACGCGAAGAAAGTTGGCGATGAAAGCGATGGGTACGATGCTGATAACCAAGAGGATATTTTTCAGCTTATTGCGGTAGTGTAGCAGGTGCACATAGAGGAGACCCATTGCAGAAAGTGAAAATATCGAATTCAAACCGGAACATGCGTCCGCCACCAACAACTGGTAAGGACCTATGCTCAAAATCACACCGCTGCGGGCGATGGGGTAACCAAGCATGTAAAGACTCTCCTCCACAAGCCGGGATATCAATCCTTTCAAAGGGCTGGTTATCGCGCTGACAATACTATCAGGCAGCGGGATCATGAATGTCAGGAATAACAGCGGAAACCAAAATGTGTTGATTTGGGCCCTGCCCATCACAATCAATAGGATACCCAAGAATGTCGGAATTTGGGAGCCAACTTCCAGAAATTGAACTTCTTGGGACCGACCGATCGCGTAGAGCAAAAGCCCAAAACTTAGGATGATGCCGCCAATGATCGGTTGGGTTTGGTGCGGCGGTACGAGCAGGGCGGCACGTTGACGCCAAATCAGCCATACAACGGCAAGCGACACCATCGGGCCATGGATGTTTTCTTCTTTGGTCCAATAGGTTTGGGTCAGGTCGTAATAAGTGGGGGCGTACAATACTATCAAACCCACCAAAATCGGCCACCAGTCCTTTAAAAATTGAGTTGGCGTCATGTGATTAAGTCCGTATTCAGTTGAGTACACAGCATTCTTGTCGGCAGGTTCCAGAGCTTCGCCGTGCACAGTCCGCGGACAATAACACGGCGAACATGCCCAATTTGCAAATATTGTTGCCCACCGGCTACCGCTCCCTTTCCTTCTGACCGTCTGAACCCTTCTTGGGAAGGTCCGCCATCATTGAGAACCATGCCATCAATAATAGGATATGCCTTATGTTGCAGACTGTAAAGCAGACGGGACTCAAAACTCATTGATGACAACCCCCAAGATTTGTGCCTTTGCATTCAGGATTTGGGCTTGCACCGCACGCGCATCTTTTATGCGGGTATGGTTTCTGTGTACGACCAACAAGGCCGCGCCGGTTTCTGCGACGATATTTTGCGTGTCGGCATAGAGCAATCCATTTGGCGTAACCAAAAGGGTGGCATCGTAGTTTTTGGCCAAATCGCGCATCAGCAGCCGAAACCCCGGCCGACCTAAAAGTTCTTGCGGGTTGGGTGGCAGGGTGCCTGCCGTTAGCACGGACAAGTCAACAAACGCCGGAATTTTTCTGATTGCCTCTATGCCGATGCGTCCATTCAACACCTCGGACAACCCGGCTGACTGTGGAAGATTAAAGAGTCGATGCTGGGTCGGGTTGTTGCGCAAGTTGGCATCTACCAGCACTGTACGCTGACCCAGTTGGGAAAACACGATGGCTAGGTTTGCCGCCAACAAGCTGCAATCTTCCCCGGAACCCACTCCCACCAGCGCCAATTGCTTGTGTTCCTCGTTGAACCAGCGTAGGGTGAGTTGACTGCGTAAACTGCGGAATGCCTCGACTTGGCTGCTAAATGGATGGTAGGCGGCCACCAGTTCCTCGCTGAATCCTTCCTCGCCCGGTTGCAGGTAGGGATAGTCGAACTGTTGCGCGAGTATTTGCAGGATGTCGGCTTCGTCAACCAGCCCAAGCTTGACTGCCGCCTCCCCAAAGCGCAGCCCCTGTTCTTTTTGGCAATATTCGATCAACTCTATATCCGGCAGTTTAAGCTTGCCGGCATCCAACAGTAACCTGCCTATATTTTTGTTCGAATTGGGTTCGTTCATGCGCCCTGCCTTTGTATGAGTGGCATCCCCTTTCTACGGAAGAACCGGCGGCGTGATTTTGCAGTTGCTGAAGCTGCAATGACCACCAGCACAGGCAATCCTAAGTTTTCGGTGATATCCTCGACGGAGCGCACCCGCTTGTCCAAAAGCTCCAAAATCAGCGCGAGTCCAAAGCCCAGCATCGTACCCAGCACAATGGAAATGGCTATGTTCATGGGTATATTGGGCTTGGTATGTTTCGAGGGGGCTACGGCCGGGTTTAGCACGGCAATGTCGGTCAGGTTGCGCTGGCTTTCCAGTCGGATTAGGTTTGCCCGTTGCGTGGTGGAGTCTAGCGCGGCTTGGGCGCTGTTCATCTCTTGGGTGAGCAAGTCGCTGCGGTCGCGCTGCTCTTTCAACTGCATGACCCGTGCCTTTTGTTCGGCCAACGCCTTTTTGAGTTCGTTTTCCCGTTGTTGCGCCTGGGTTGCCGCATTTTCCATGGAACCCCGCGCGGTTTGGATTTCAGCGGCAATTTTTTGCTTTAAGCTTTGCACTTCCGCTAGGGCGCTTATATAGTGTGGATGGTTCTTGGAGACACGCTCGGACGCTTCCGCCAGCTTGCTTTCGGCCCTAGTCAGTTCGGCTTTCATGTTTTGGATGAGGGCATTGTTGAGGATGTCAGGCAGTTCGCCCAGTTTGCCCTTGGCATGCGCCCCGCTAATCTGGCGTTGCCGGGTGATGCTCTCATACGTTTGCGCCTGAGCGGCGACAAGTTGGCTGGATAGCTCGGCCAGACGGGCGTTTTCCACATCCAGGCGCCCGTCCATCCGCGATGTTGGCAATAAACCAGTTTCCCGCTGATAGTCAGACAAGCGCTTCTGCGCCACTTCCACCTTATTGCGCAAGTCCTTTAGTTGTTCGTCGAACCAAGCGGATTGCTGTCGGGCGGGTTCTACGTTCAACTCTATGTTGGCTTGGATGTAGGCCCAGGCAAACGTATTGGCTAATTCCGCCACAAATTGCGGATCCGTGCCGGAATAGGTAAAAGTGATCACGCTGCTTTCCCGTGAAGGCTTGACTTCAAGATTTTTCACTAGGCTATTCGCCAGCCAGTCGCGGATGTCCCCCCGATCCATGCTTTCATTAAAGTTTTCGATGACTTGCGGTACTTTGTCAAGTTTCAGCCGGTCAACCGCTCTCAATGCGACATTGTGGCTGGTGGCGATATCCACTTGCGTGGCCATGTAACCGGGCATTAGTTGCGCCGGCAGAACCATCCCGGTAATCGGGTCCACCCCTTTGAAATTAACGACGAGCGATGTTTCCCCTATGTAAGTTTTCGGAAGCAGCAGGGTAATTGTGGTAACGGTCGCTGCCGTCACAAATAAGGTTATCAAGATAACGCGCTTGCGCGCCAACAGGATCAAAATGATTTGGGAAAAATTCATAGTGCGGGGTTCATGTTTTGCTTCGGGTCAAAACCAGCTTTCGCGGACATAGAGGATGTCATCGGGCTTCACATGTTCCTCCGGATCCACATCATCAATGGTTTGCATGTCGCCTTGAGCATCGCGGCGTTTGAGCTTGATGCCGTTTTCCGTGCCTTTTGGGGTCAGCCCACCGGCCGCCGATAGGGCGTGGTTGACGGTCATGTTGCGTTCCAGCCGGATCATGCCGGGGCGTTGCACCTCGCCGTAGACATAAAACACCTTGGCGCGAGGCACATAGATGATGTCGCCGTTCTGGACTTCAATGTGCTTGGAATCGGTGCCTTGGAAGAGCGCGTAAAGGTCTATCTCCGTTTTGGTTTCCGTGCCGCCGTCTTTGGCCGGCCGGATCAGGATGGCCTTGTCGCCCCCATTGGGGCTGACCCCGCCTGCCATGGACAGCAAATCCACAATCGTGCTAGCCTTCTCTAACGGGTATTTGCCGGGCTTGTTGACATCGCCTATCACCGAGACCTGCTGGCTGACAAACTGGCTGACGATCAGGGTGACATGGGCTTGTTTGATGAAGCCTTGGCTTTCCAAGCGGGAAGCGATGAGATTCCTGGCTTCATCCGTGCTCAAGCCGCCGATGGTGATCTTGCCTAGCAGCGGAAACGAAATCGTCCCAGACTCGCTGACCCGCTCCTCGGTGGTGAGGTCAGGGTAATCGAACACCGTGATTTTCAAAATATCACCCGGGCCAAGCTTGTAATCGCCAGCTGCCCATGCGCCTTGGAAAATCAACATAATGCTGATAAGTAAGGCTATTATCAGGCGGATGGCTAGCTTTTTCATTACAAATAGGGCCATGTCGGAATATCTATTTTAAGCCTTCCAGTCCCTTTTGGATATGACTGGGCGTTTGGGTTTGCGGGTTGTTTGTTGGTTGTTGCTCTTTCGCCGGTTCCGGCGTGTTCGAGGGTTGCGTTGCGGTGGCAAACTGTCCGAGATAGGTGATTTGCTCGCCGGCGCGCAGTTGCTTGAGCTTGTTCTCCAGCGATTCTCTATTCTTGGAATTGACGACGAACTTTTCGATCACGGGTTTGGCTTGATCTTCGTTAACCGGGTTGTCGACAGCGTTTTCCAGCAACATGAGCGTCAGATTGCCGCCCTGCTCCATCGACACGATGTCGCCGACCTTCATTTTGGCGATGGCGGGGAGAATTTCCATGGGCGCTTGCTCGGCCAACCACTGCACTTCACTGTCTTTAAATTCGATACCTTTGTTTTTCAGGATGGATGACACGTCGCCCGCCGTTTTGGCGCTATCCAAGCCGGCCTTGAGGCTGTCGTTGAACTTGTCCTTGGCGATGACGAAGGCGTGGAACTTGTATGCTTTGCGTTTTGCAAACAGTTCCGGGTGCTTATCATAGAAGTCTTTGATCTCGGCCGGTGACGGCTGTGTGCGGCTGTAGACCATGCGTTCCACATAAGCTTGCGACAGTATCTGCCGTTTGGCGTCTTCAATGGTTTGCATCACCGAAGGGTCGCGGTCGAGTTTCTTTCTTACTGCCTCTTGAACCAAAAGTTCCTGATCGATCAAGCTGTCCAAAATCTTCTTGGATGCTTCTTTGGCCTCAGCCTCGCCGGTAATCCCGCTGCGCGATAGCTGATTGTGCACTTGGTGGATGGTGATTTCCTTGTCGTTCACTTGGGCAGCGACTTGGGAGTCTTTCTTATCGCTCTTATCGCTTTTGCTACCGCACCCGGTAATAATCACTGAGGCGATAAATAGGCTGCCGACTAGCCATACAAGTGGGCCAGCTTTTGCCTTCAGGTCATGGGCTTTGGCGCGGGCTACCATCGGTTTTTTAATGACGGACATAATTAACCTTCGTATTCTTAATTGATTAGTTGGCGTTTAGTCGGTGTGGACGCACTAACGACAAGCGCAATTGCCGGATGCCCACACTATTTCTATTATGGTACATAAGAACTGTTTCAAAATGCATTTTTGTCGCTAACGAAGACAACCCTGACGGTTTTCAAAATGATCCATAAATCTAGCATCAGCGACCAGTTCCGAATGTATTCCAAGTCATATTCGACGCGCGCCGCCATTTTGTCGAGTGTCTCCGTCTCCCCTCGCAGGCCGTTCACTTGCGCCCAGCCAGTGACCCCCGGCTTGACCTTGTGGCGGATCATGTAACCCTTAATCACCTTGCGGTACATTTCGTTATGCGCCACCGCGTGTGGCCTTGGGCCGACCACGCTCATGCACCCTTGCAGCACGTTGATGAACTGGGGCAATTCATCGAGCGAAGTCCTCCTGAGGAATTTGCCGAAGGGGGTGACCCGCTGGTCATTCTTTTTCGCCTGCACAACCTGGTCGCCATCCTCGGCCACAGTCATCGAGCGGAATTTGTACACCCTGATCTCCTCCCCGTCCAAGCCGTACCGCCTCTGCTTGAACAGCACGGGCCCACGCGATGTCAGTTTGATGCCCGCTGCAATCACCAGCATGACTGGGGAAATCAGCGTCAGGATAACGCTGGCAATCACAATGTCGCTCAAACGTTTGATCAAACCGCGCACCCCAAAGTAAGGCGTGTCGCGGATCGACACCACGGGCACGCCGTTGACATGGTCGAAACGGGCATTGATCAAGTCGAACATAAACATGTCCGGCACAAAGTATACCGAGGCAGTCGAATCGCGCAAGGCGTCCATAAGGTTTAACACGCGCGGATGGGGCAGCATCGGCAGGGAGATGTAGACTAGGTCGACATTGTGCTCCCACACATAAGGGGTGACAGCATCCATCGGCCCGATGACCGACTCCTGCATGTCCAGGGGCAAGCGCACCTGCGACCGGTCATCGAAAAACCCTAGGACTTTTATCCCCAAATACGCATCATTATTAATTTTGCCGAAAAGGTCATATCCCAGCGGATTGGCGCCCACGATGATCGCCGTGCGCTGGTTTTTACCCTTGGAGACCATGCTCCGCAAAACCTGCCTCGCTAGCAGGTTGAATACCAGTAAAGGCAATGGGGTGATCGCAATCCAAGCCAGTAAAGGCTTGTGGGGGAACTGACCGGTCTGGCCAGTGACAACGCCCAATACCCACAAACACCCCACCAGCAGCGCCCATTTCAATAATATTCCGTAAAAGGCTTGGAATAAGGGGAATTTCTCTTGCTGCCGGTACAGATTGGCCTCGTCAAAAATATGCGAGGCAAGCAGGAAACTGACGATCGCCAAAGATAAAAAATCTTCCTTGAAGTTCTGGTCATAATATAGGACGCACCCGAACAGGCTGGCAACGATGACAATCGGGCAAATCAGCCATTTGATTAGGGCTACGCTACCCGTGTCGAGGGTACTCGCGCCATGTTCGGTCAGGTTTGCATTCGGGAGGAAAAATGAGCGGTTAGGCTCTGACCAAGGTTTGCTTTCGTGTGTCTTGCCGCTATTCACACGGTTTTTAACCGTTTTTTTCATGCCTGACAATGCCATTTTAGCTTGTTTCTGAAACCTTTGGGGAAGTTGCCAAATCTGCAAACAACTCGGGATTTGTCGAAAAATGAAGCAGCCTAGCAAAAACCAGACTTAAACGAATTTTATAGCATATTCATAAGGCAAGTAAAGAGAATATCATTATTCAATGAGTTATAGTTTATTGAGCGGGAGGTAAAGGATGGCGGGGTTTTTCGCTGTCCTGCCCCAAATAAGGGACGGCTTCCGCCCCACGGTGGGTCAAGAGGTCTTTAAATCGCTGGCAGATCCGAAAATCAGAGCAAGCTCGTAACCCATGCTTTTGATACTGGGTGTGGCGCGCCGCTAAAATAAAAACCCCGTGCCGGCCTTGAGGCTGGGGCACGGGGTTCGCCGCTATTTGAAAGCTATGTGGTTTAGCCTAAGTCGAGGCTTCCCCAGCCAAGAAATGGCTTAGGCCGCAACGGACTGGCGCAGCCCTTTTTGCTTGCGGCGGACTTGGTAGCCGACCAAGCCAGCGCCAACCAACATCATCGCCCATTCTTCGGGTTCCGGCACGGGTTCGACGGTGATGCCGCCGTTGTACTGGGAGAGGGCGGACATGGAGGTGCCGACTACTTTCAGGGTGTAGGCCGCGGGGCTCAGACCCGAGGCAGTCAAGAGGCCAAAATAACCTGTGGCAGATGGACCAGCGGGGAAGGTGCTGATGGATCCGGTGGACACCAAAGAACCCACGGAACCTGCGCCGGTGCCGTTGTACAGCTCGAAGGAGGTCAACGCTATCCCGGAGGTTTTCAGCTTGATGGAGGTGGCGGTGCCGCTCAGGT
>CAIYXP010000190.1 GCA_903930145.1 uncultured Methylococcaceae bacterium | reverse complement strand
AACTAGCAATCGCGCCTTGGTTAGGGCGTCGATCAATTGTTGCGACTGCGGTGAATGGGACACCTCTGACAATTTGGCACGGCGGCGGGTCGGCACACCGCGCTCGTCCACTTCGACCAGTTCGCGGAACACGTCGGTGAAACGGGCTTGCACCTCGGCGGGCAAGCAGGCAAACACCGCATCCGCCCGCTGTCCGATGGCCCCTTGCACCTTGCCGAAAGCTTCGTAGGCGGCATGGGTCAGTTGATTGTCTGTGGTCTTCGCTTGGTAGAGTTGTTCCAAAGCGAAGGCCAGCAAAGGCAATGCACCGGGTTCGTCGCCGGTGTCATCGAGCAGGACTTCATCCAAGCCGTTTTCAAATGCCAAACCGCCCAAGGCGGCAGGCCGCGTGACCATTTGATACAAAGCCCCCCGACCCGGTGCTGCCAAGGGATAGGAACCTTTGCGCAACAACTCCGCCAAGCCTTGTTCCACGCATTGGGCATAAAAATCCGCCCTTACACTGACCACGATGCGCAGCCTTGGCTTTGCTTCGGCCTCTTCAGCGCCTGATGTGGAAGCCGCCAGCAGAAAGCGCACAAAGGCGTTGCGGTAGTGGGCGGCAACCACGGTGAACAGTTCTTCGAATTGGTCAATGAAGATCAGGCATTGAGGCGGGTGCGGGGGTTTGCCCTTGTCAGTGTTCAATGCGGTTGAATTAAGCCATACACCCTCTCCCCCAACCCCTCTCCCGCAAGCGGGAGAGGGGTGATGTAGGCCGGAATAAGGTCGTCCAGCGACCGTTTCCGGCATGTGGCCCGTCATGTCGCCGGAAACGCCCGCCGGGGCGGGCCTTTCGACTTCGCTCAAGACAGGCTTATTCCGGCCTAGTTCTGAGGATAAATTATCGGCTTTGTTGTCAATGGCTGGTTCCGGGAAAGCCAATCCCATCAAGCCAGTTAAATCCTCCGGGTGTTGCTGCAAAGTTTCGGCATAGTCCCGCACCGATAAACCTTGGCTTTCCAAAACCGTTTTCCAGCAATTGAACAAGGCGGTGAATGGGTTGTCGCTCAATTCCCCCGGCGTGAAGCGCACCCAAGGCCAGTTTTCGCTGCCCTCCAACGCTCCCGCCATCAGCCGGGGCAGCAAACCCGCCCACACCAAAGAGGACTTGCCGGACCCGGACGCACCGACCACGGCGATAAAGCCTTGCGCCGGGTCGCGCAGACGGTCCAGCAAGTCGTCGGTCTCCCGGCCCCGCCCAAAGAAAATCGGCGCATCTTTATAGGTGAACGGACGCAAACCGGGGAATGGCGAGCCTTTCCAGTAGGGTTCTGACGAGAGCGTGTTGGATACTGCTGTTGCAGCCTCCACGGTGTTAGGCTCCCTAGCCGCGAGTGAAGGTTGCAAGGCAAGCTCGTCCAGACGCTGGCGGACGATGTCTTTCAAACCTTGCTCCAAGGCTTCTGCAAAACCAGTCGGCCCTTGGTATTGATTGGGGATGGAACCATCCTCTGTGCGGCAGTTTTTCAGAAAGGCATCGACTTTTGCCAAGTTGGCATAGAGTTCATCGGTGGCCTGTTTATTGTGCAACGAGATTTTGTAGGTGGGTTCGTCGGTGCGGTGAAACAACAGCACGGCGGGGGTTTTGTGACCTGATGCGACAAATGCGGTGCGGGCATTGTGATATTCCCATTCCGTGCCGGTGTAATAGCCGCCATCCGGCTTTTTATAATCGGGCTGTTCGATGGGCGAACCCAAGCGCGACCAGAGGATGACCACGACAATATCGCAATCGGCTGGCTGGCCCAGACTGCGGGAAACGGCCTCTTGCGCGGACAATCCCGCCAGAAAGGTCGCCCCGCCTTGCGGATGGTTCCACGCCATCGCCTCAAAGCTGACTTTGCCTTGTAATAATTTGTCGTAGGGCAGTTGCTCCAGCAGTTTCAACGCCAATTGGCGCTCGTCATTGACATCACCGGGGGAGCCGATGAAAACCTTGAGATGCAGGGGTGAATGGGCAGGGGTTGCGGCTGGCATAAATCAGTCTCACAGAAGTCCGTTT
>CAIYXP010000189.1 GCA_903930145.1 uncultured Methylococcaceae bacterium | reverse complement strand
TTTACCGATAAATCCGAATCGGGCAAAACAAAACTTAATACTATTTCTTGGTTTCACTAACCTCAGTTTTGGAAACACTATAGTCTGGGCTTAGTTTGTTGATAATCTCTTTGAATAGAAATTTGTAGGCATCTTTTCCAGAATCAACAAGCGGGTGTGTATCGGATGTTTTGTTCTCTATTTCAGGCAACCACCATTGATGCCAGCGCCAAAACTGACGGAATGTTGAAAACAACGCGGAACTGGTATCAATACATTCCCCAGTTTTCAACATCTGTTCTAATTGATCTTTAACGTCTTTTGGTTTAAGTGGATTCTTTTTTGAGCTTATTTCTTTAGTTTGCAATTCGAGTGGAATGAATTGAGATACCATTAGAAAATCCGCTAAGGAGGAATGCGCCCAAATTTTATTAATGGGTTTGACACTGGTCAGTTCAAGCATTATGGAAGCATCAGCCTGTTGCCATAAAACCTTTTCACGTTGAGATAAGCTGGTTTCTTTGCCAGACAGTTTACACATCACAGTCTTTAAAACGAAATATTGAACTAGCAACCAGTGATCGACTGGGATGTCTTGATTTAAGCCTTTTTGATAATCCTCAAATGCTTTGCGAAGATCCTCAATCCAAGTTTCAGCATTTTCTTTGTTCTGTATTTTCATTTCAAGATAATGCAACTCGGCAACCCGTTTATGCAAGCCTGCTCGAGTGTTCCAAAACTCCGCATTCTTTAATCGAGTTTTGGCCTCTAGTTGCTTCGTCCTCGGGGTGAGTTCATCCGTCACTATCGTTTCCATTTGCTCCATTCGGTTAATGCATTCTTTGACCAAATGACAAGCTTTAGTTAATTGCTCCGCCGTAGGCTTGGGAAATCTTTGCTTCAGTTTTGCCAATTGTTCGAAAAAGGGTTTCGGTATTTTTTCATCAGCTATTAAGTATCCAAATACCGCTTCATCAACCAAGGCAAAGGCATGGTTGCGCTGTTGCCGCATGGCACGTTGGCGAAAATCCTCGGCTTGATTGTCGAAATCAGGCGGAAATGAGGCATAGGCGGCGACAGTCGCCCAATCATGGCGGTCGCCGAACCGGGTGTTGAGATGTTGACGAACTTGATGAAGAGCCATGCGAGGGTCGGCCCCTTCGAATAAAGTTTTATAAAAGTCAGCCGCCAAGATGACCGACCCGGTGACCGTCAAGGGGAATTGTGAGGCGATGACCCACGGCACGCCCATGTGATGCAAGGTATGGGCAACACTGCCGCCGACATTCACGACATCGGCTTGATTGGCACTGTCGCAGGTGGCGAGCGTCACCATCACCGGGTCGGAGGCATTGCGATGGCAGCGCGATGGCAGTAAAGCTTGGGCAAGTTGCTCGCCAGTGACACTTTCCCGATCTCCTGGGTTACTCGACTTGTGCAACAGAAGCCCGTAACGCAATTCTCCTTCGTCCCCAATTGGACAGCCATGGGCAAGAATGTGGACATGGGTAAAGTCCTGCTCCAAACATTTTTCGCGGATTTTATCCACAGTGGCATACTCTAGGACTTCAATCGGATACTGGTCTTTTTGCCAACCGTTCCCCTCCCAATCGTCGTAAATCCATGATTTTAAAGCCAGCCTCAGACCGAGCAGATGTGCTTCAATCGTATTGGGTGGAAAATCCCCGGCATTCGTTGTGACAAACAGGACTTTAGGTTTCCGATCCCAGGTAAATTGTCGCCGACTGGCCCCCCGCACTTCACGGGTCGTGGAAATGGGTATGCGCGGTTGCAATAACAAAAACAAGCCAGCCCCCGGCAGTCCACTGGGAACTTGAGAAATTTCCCAAGGGATCAAGGATAGCTCATTGCCAGCCAACACTAAGCGCAAATGTACGATGTCGCCATTGCCGGGTGGGTCGATGCCACTAATTTCTGCGGCGAAGGCGGGGATGGAACCCAGTATGTCCCCGATCTGACGAGCCAGCCGTTCTAGCTCGGCTTTACGAAACCTTTGCTCATTTTTTTGTCCGCCCTGATATCCGTAGCGTAATGCAAGCAATCTATCGGTCAAATCGCGATGCTCGAATGGAATATGCAATGTATAAGGCGCTGCGTCACCGCAGAGGGCTAAATACTCAATGGCAGGTGAAACGAGTTGATTGTGCGGTGTGCCGCCACGGAGAAGTTCAAGGGTCAAATGAGGGGAACGTTTCATGATTACCACTCTAAAATGTTATTATTCGAAGGTATTTTCTCTGCCGTACCAGTGTCCATTATGCGGACAAGCTTTGGTTCGCTTTGACTGACATGGGCGGCTACAGTGACATCAAGAATTAGTTTTTCCTTTTTCTCTATTTTTATATTATCCAAATTACGCATATCCGTCTGCTTTAAAGCCTCGTGAACTTGCTTAAATAAATCTTTGTCCGTTAGCCATTTTTCTCGTAAGCCGATAATCCTGGCCCAAGTTCCAGTGTTAAGATAAATGGGGCGAGATTGATATGCTCCGGGCTTGATCCACCTAGGTAAATGGGTATGACCGGCAATGATTACATCAAAATATTCTCGATCACCAATTTGCCCAAGTATGCCTTGGTAATTTTCATCCTCACTATCTAACGTAAAACTTTTATCATTTTTGATCCATTTTTTCAGCGTTTCCTGTAAAGCTTCTTCGGCGCTGCGATTTCCCCATAATTTACCCCACCACTGTTTTATTTCATATTCACCAAAGATTCTGGCCGCATTACCAAAGCCTAGTGAAGTACCCTCATCAGAAACTAAATCCTCCGGTTCAATACCATTGTTTTGCATTTCCTCAACTCTTGCCATAAGAGTGCTATTTGAAAAGTATTCATTAGAGAAAATCCCCGTTGTCATTGCCTCGGAAAGCAATCTCAGAGATTCAGGTTCACTCTGTAATGTCCAACCATTATTACCGAGTACTACTGTCGGCTCCAGATTTATGTTTTTGGCGGCGGCAGTCAGCGCGTCCCAAAATTTTTTGAAAACCCCCAAATCTAAAGCCATCAAGACAGGTATCGCCGCTGAATCCTCGGGTTTGAGTAAATCGATGAAAGGGTGTTTGGCTTTGATTTCATTCATCACATTGACCACAAGCTGAGTACCCGCATTAGGACTCCAGTTTTTCACGTCGAATGTTTGACCTAGTGTGCGGGCATGTATGGTTTTTCGCAAAGCTTCGTGATCGACATGATTCCATTTGTCTGTTTCGTTTCCGTGTGTGACATAAACCTTTTTTTCACTCACTTTACAGCGAAAACCAGTACCCTGAGTGAAGAATCGCACCCTACCTCTAGCAGATGAAGCATCCACAGTGTTTCTAATCTGTTTGTCGTTAAAATTTTGGTCTGCAATGGATTGTAACAGTGCTTCCTGAACCTCCGGCAAGGCTAATTCCAGATCGTGATTGCCGATCATGATGATCAATTCGCAGTTATTTCCATTTACGAAAGTGGAAAGCCCTTCAAAAACCGGATGGAAAGCAATGTCATTCATGATCTCTTCGAGTACAGCCACTGCGTTGTCGATGGATATGTATGAGTTTTTAGCTTTCTGATAGGGCAATGTGTCAATTACATCCCCCGCCAAAATGAGGGCGAGTTTCCCTTCTGGCAGTTCATCCGCTTGCTTACCAAGCCACTCTAAAAATTGCTTTAACCGTTCTCCTTGACAGAATATCTGCATTCCCGGTTTTCCACCGAGATGAAGGTCGGAAATCACATAAAGTTCGCTATATTCTGGATAGGCTTTATCATTCATTAGATATTTCTCCAAATTCTCATTGTAATTCTTAACCCTGAAATTGTGGAACCTCAATAAAGCTGTTTGGGATTACGGTTCGACAAGTTCACCACGAACCTAAACGGTTGATTGGCTTTGCACTGTTCGCTCTGAGATAGTTAAAGTACGGATTTTTTCGAGGTTCCCACTTGGGTGGGCGATGGTTTGACATAAGCCTTCGAATAAACACGTTCTTTGGCGGATAACTGAAAAATGGTGTGCTTTTTAACCGGCTGCACAAGCGGTAAACCGGTGGAATACTGATGGGATTCGGCGTCCCTGCCGCTACCCATCCTATTGCATTATCTAACTCGTTCGACCAACATCGCAATCCCCTGCCCACCGCCTATGCATAGCGAGGTCAGGCCGAGATTGGAATCACGCTTGATCATTTCATACAGCAAGGTCACTAGCACGCGGGTTCCGCTGGCTCCCACCGGATGGCCCAAGGCAATCGCACCGCCGTTGACGTTGACCTTAGACATGTCCCAACCCATTTCCCGATGAACTTGGATGGATTGTGAAGCGAAGGCTTCGTTGATTTCGATCAAATCCAAATCGTTGATGGAACACAAACCACGAGCCAACAAGCCTTGACAGGCGCTGATTGGGCCTAGGCCCATGAAAGCGGGGTTCAAAGCCGAGGATTGCGAGCCAAGAATCTTGAATGCCCAAGCGGGTTTCAGTTGCTCCATGACGGCTTTGGAGACCACTAACACCGCTGCCGCGCCGTCATTGATGCCGGAAGCGTTGCCAGCGGTGATGGTTCCCGTCGCACTGAACGAGGGTTTCAGCTTTGCCAAAGACTCTACTGTTGTGCCATAGCGAGGATGTTCGTCGGTGTCAAAGACGGTTTCCTGCTTGCCCTGCTTGACAGTGATCGGCACGATTTCGTCTTTGAATTTCCCCGACTTGATGGCCGCTTCGGCTTTTTGTTGGGATAAAGCGGAAAACTCGTCTTGGTCGGCTCGCGAGATTTGATATTTTTCGGCGATGTTTTCGGCGGTGGTCGCCATGTGGCAGTCATAGAACTTGTCCCACAGTGCGTCACAAATCACGCTATCGGTGACTTCACCATGGCCTAAGCGCTGCCCAAAGCGATGGGCTTTCAGCAGATAGGGCGCGTTGGTCATGTGTTCCGTGCCGCCGGCAATCACGACTTGGTTTTCACCCGCCGCTATCGACTGACCGGCGAGGGCAACGGTTTTCAATCCCGACCCGCACACTTTATTGACTGTGAAGGAAGGTATGGACTCCGGCAAGCCGCCTTTAATGGCAACTTGACGGGCAGTATTTTGGCCCAAACCCGCTTGGATGACGTTGCCGAAAATGACTTCGTTCACTTGTTCCGGCGAAATGGACGTTCTAACGACGAGTTCTTTGATGACTTCTGCGCCGATGTGAATCGCATTCAGCGAGGCCAAGGTTCCGTTGAACTTGCCAATGGCGGTTCTACATGCCCCTACAATATATGCTTCCATTATATTCTCATGCCTCCGTCAACCTCGATGACGCGCCCGGTGAAGAAATCGTTTGCGATGATGAATTGTGCCGTCTTGGAAATTTCTTCCATTTCGCCTAAGCGACCAACGGGGATTTTCTCAATGAGCTTGTCTAGCACTTCCTGCTTGATTTTGGCGACCATTTCCGTATTGATATAACCAGGGGCAATTGCGCCAACGCGGATGCCGTAACGGGCAAGTTCCTTGGCCCAAGTCACCGTCATCGCATCAACGGCAGATTTCGAGGCCGAATAATTGGTCTGCCCAAAATTGCCGACGCGGCAAATGGAGGAAATATTGATGATCACGCCTTTGACTTTGTGCTTGACCATATGGGCGGCAGCTTCCCTCGCGCACAGGAATACGCCAGTCAAATTGATGTTGATGACTTTTTCCCAGTTGGAGAGTGGGAACTTGGTCATTTCTTCACCTTTTTGTTTGATGAATAGCGCGTCGGCGGTGATGCCGGCATTGTTGATGAGGACATCGACCGGGCCATTGGCTGCGGTGAACTTTTCAAAGAAAGCTTCCACTGCTGCCTCATTGCTGACATCGACAATTTCGCCTTCTATGCCAGTTTCCGCTTTGAGCGTATCGAGATTTTCCTGCACGACATCCAGCACATAGGGCTTGCCCCCGGCTTTTTTCAAGTCTTCGGCAAAGCGTCTGCCCAAGCCACGTGCGCCACCTGTAATAATGATATTTTTACCTGCAATTTCCATCTTAGCACCTTAAATTAATGAAAAAGAATTTATCGGCATGAAGGCACATTTACCTCACGCCGTTCAACCCCGTATTGTAGTCCTAACAGTAAAATAAGGTCTATCGAATCGGGTAAAATTTGCGCCTACCTGGGTTATAAGGCCGATGACTTGCTGTCAATGTTTCTCAGGCAGCTAGAACGAGTAATCATTGTGGCCGGTTACGCATGTTTGCTTTACAAAGCTTCGTGACTTGGTTGATCGGATTGACATTGGGCGAAATCCATTCAAGCCCTAGTTGCGACTAGTGGCGCAAACCAGCAAAAAAAGCGAGAATGAGCGTTAGATATTGCGATTTTGTTCATTTCGTCCTATGGTGTACATGGTTTATCGGTGATTCGTGGGTGGGTCTGCCCTAGCCACAACAACCGCGACATTTTTTCCACACTCCACAATAATTATTTCAGGAGAACTACATGACAGAACTGTTAGCAGTCCTGACCGCAATCTTCGTGGTTTATGCCTTATACGAAGTATTCGCAACGGTTTCTCAATCAGGCGACGGATTGAAGCGGACAGTCGCGGGCAGCCCTCCAGCACCAATACCCGCGCCACCCAAGCAAGCACCGGCGGTGGCAACCCCCGCTCCTGCCGCACCCGCCAGTGTCGCCACGCCAAAACCAGCCACGTCAGTCGTTGATACAAACAAACATTTGAATCTGCGTGATCCCAAAACGGGTGAAACAACTCCCGTCCCCGGCAACTACCGTTTTGCTAAGAAGTGGATCAAAGAAGCTTTAGTGGCTGAAGGCTTGCTCCCCAAAATCTATAAAAACTCCGAGTTAACCGAGACGCTGAATGCGAAAGCCAAAGTTGCGATTGAACAATTCAAAAAATTGGAAAAATATCACGCTTGAGTCAGGTTTTTGCGCAACCATTCGGTATGCACTAGGGTGAATAGCTGGTCAAATCGGGGGGGTTGAATAATTTTTTTGACTTGGGCTTTAAGTTAACTAAACCAAGTTTGTCTGTTTGCTATGCTATTCGATGCAGTTTGGGTTCGACTGGTCTAAAATACCCGCAACAAGGCAATAGCCTTTTTTGTGCAATCCAGACGAGGAAACCCATGAATCTCCACGAATACCAAGCCAAACGCTTGTTTGCCAGTTACGGGGTCGCTGTCCCTAGTGGAACCCCTGCCTTTTCACCTGAAGAAGCCCGCCACGCCGCTGCTGCATTAGGCGGCGAGCGCTGGGTGGTCAAAGCACAAATCCATGCCGGCGGTCGCGGCAAAGCGGGGGGTGTCAAGTTGGTGGACAGCTTAGATGCCGTCGCTGAAACGGCAAAAGCCATGTTAGGCTCCAGCCTTGCCACTTACCAAACTGGCGGAGTGGCCTTGCCCGTCAATGCCGTATTGGTGGAGGAAGTCAGCCCCATCGCCCGTGAACTTTATCTCAGCGTTTTAGTGGACCGTGCCAGCGAGCGAGTGCTGTTCATGGCATCCAGCGAAGGCGGGGTGGAGATTGAAGAAGTCGCGGCGAAAACCCCTGAAAAAATCCTGATCCAAAAGGTCGATCCCATCGCTGGCTTGCAAGCTTACCAATGCCGCGACATTGGCTTTGGTTTGGGATTGCAAGGCGATCAAATCAATGCTCTGACCAAGTTCATGCAAGGGCTATATTCCTTTTTCTTGGACAAGGATGCCAGCCAGATCGAAATCAACCCCCTGATCGTCACTGCCGATGGACGCCTGTTGGCTTTGGACGGCAAGATCAACATCGACGACAACGCCCTATTTGCCCATCCCGACATCGCAGCCTTGCGCGACCCTGCCCAAGAAGACGCTAAGGAAAACGCTGCCAGTGAACATGGATTGAATTACATCACCCTAGCCGGCAATATCGGCTGCATGGTCAATGGGGCCGGCTTGGCCATGGCGACCATGGATGTCATCAAACTGCATGGCGGCGAGCCGGCCAACTTCTTGGATGTAGGCGGTGGCGCGACCAAAGAGAAAGTGACCGAAGCATTTAAGTTGATTTTGTCCGATGACACGGTCAAGGCTGTATTGATTAACATCTTTGGTGGCATCGTCCGTTGCGACATGATTGCCGATGGGATTATCGCGGCAGTCAAAGAGGTCGATGTCAAAGTCCCCGTTGTGGTCCGGCTGGAAGGCACTAACGCCCCGGCGGGCCGACAATTGTTGGCTGAATCCGGCCTTGCCATTATCCCTGCGGAGGATTTGGACGAGGCGGCGAAGAAAGTCGTTGCATCTATAGGTGCGTGATGATTCAAGAAACCATCCCCCACATAAAAGAACTTTCCATCAGTGAAAAATTACTTTTGGTAGAAGAATTATGGGATGAAATTACTGCCAAGCCCGACGAAGTGCCTGTTTTGGATTGGCACAAAACAGAACTGGAACGTCGCTACCGTGACTTTCTAAGCGATCCTGAATCGGGTTCGGAATGGGCTGAAGTCAAAGCCAGATTGTTAAGCGGTTTATGACTTTTCGCCTAATAATTCGTCAATCGGCAGAACGCGACTTGGCCGAAGCTTCTGAATGGTATGAGCATCAACTCAGCGGACTGGGTTCGCGTTTTCTATTGTCAGTTGATGCAAGCTTGGCGCGAATCACCCGAATACCAGAGGCGTATGCACCGTGTTTCGAGCGATTTCGACGCGCTTTGGTTCGGCGATTTCCCTATGGGATATATTTCTTTATAGAGGAAAAAACCGTCATTGTGATTGCGGTTTTGCATCTTTACAGTAACCCTCAACGTATCCAACGTATTTTGGAAAAACATTAAATCATTATGAGCATACTCATCGATAAAAACACTAAACTCCTGTGCCAAGGCTTCACCGGCAAACAGGCCACCTTTCACTCCGAACAATGCCTTGCCTACGGCACTAAATTAGTTGGCGGGGTTACGCCGGGGCGTGGCGGGCAAACCCATTTGAATCTGCCGGTGTTCAACACCATGCGCGAGGCCGTGGACTCTACGGGCGCGACGGCGAGCATGATTTACGTACCGCCGCCATTTGCCGCCGATGCTATATTGGAAGCCGCCGACGCGGGCATTAAACTTATCGTTTGCATTACCGAGGGCATTCCCGTTCTGCAAATGCTGCGAGTCAAAGCCGCACTGAAAGCTTACGATGCCAAGCTGGTCGGCCCGAATTGCCCCGGTGTCATCACCCCCGGTGAATGCAAGATTGGCATCATGCCCGCTTTCATCCACAATCCGGGCAGCATTGGCATTGTGTCGCGTTCCGGCACCTTGACCTATGAAGCCGTACACCAGACCACCCGTGCGGGCTTGGGACAAAGCACCTGCGTCGGCATCGGTGGGGACCCAATCCATGGGCTGGATTTCATCGAAGTGCTTGAAATGTTCCAGAACGACCCGCAAACCAAGGGCATCATCATGGTGGGTGAGATTGGCGGCAGCGCCGAGGAAGAGGCGGCGGAATACATCCAAGCTCATGTCACCAAGCCCGTCGTTGGCTATATTGCCGGCACCACTGCCCCTCCTGGCAAGCGCATGGGCCATGCTGGGGCCATCGTCAGCGGCGGCAAAGGCACCGCCGCCGCCAAATTCGCCGCGATGAAAGCCGCCGGCGTGTCCATCGTCGATTCCCCCTCGAAGATGGGCAAGGCGATGGTGGAGAGGTTGGGGTAGGGTTGTTCTGCGGGTTTTGCTGGTACTTCTTGCTTCTGGTTCCCAACCCCTAGGTTCACTGCCATTTACTTAAGGATTTTTCCGTTCGCCCTGAGCTTGTTGAAGGGTGAACGGAAAAACGCAACGGGCTGGAACTTAAGCCGTTCATGGTTCGACAGGCTCACCACGAACGGCTTAAATTAATGGCTTTGAACCTCTAGGTTGGGAACCAATATCTTGCAAGTTACTGCTTATCCATTTCTCATGAAGCTGGGGATTCAAAGGCTACATTCCCAAGCTGGAGCTTGGGAAAGAGCAGTATATTTAATTCGCTTTTTCATTAGCCTATTCTATACATAAATAGGAATAATATCTTGAGTACAAAAACAATAGAACAATTTTTTACCGGAAAGATTTTTGAGATTCCACCCTATCAACGCGACTATGCGTGGAGACCGGAAAATATAGATGATCTTTTTGAAGATATTCAGGAGGCTATCGATATCGGAGGCAGTCACTATTTAGGCACGTTTATTCTTTCTATTGGGCAAAACCAAGATCGTTTTAAAGTCGTGGATGGTCAGCAACGCTTAACTACCCTGACGATGCTGCTAGATGCCCTAGTTGATACCCTTTCTGATGGGGAAATAAAAAGTTACTACCGTTCGACTTTCCTCCGACATCCTGTTTTAGGGCCAAAGTTCGCCGTTCTAGGAGATAACCAAGTCTTTTTTACCGAGTTGATGAATGACCTTAATCCCGAGCCTGTTTCGGAAGGCCAAAAACGGTTAGTGACAGCTTATGCTTGGATTCG
>CAIYXP010000188.1 GCA_903930145.1 uncultured Methylococcaceae bacterium | reverse complement strand
GGACAATTAGTAGTATGGAAGGATGGTCTAAAAAATAGGAAATTTCCATATAAAAATCAACCCGCTATCGTTGTTAAAGTTTTAGAGACCCCTTTATATGTAGATAAAGATTCGGGAACTCCTTATTTTCAAGAGCCTCTTGATATAGCTTTAGCTGTAATTGGTGGAGAAAAAAGTGAATTTCTAATCTATTATTATGATAAAAGAAGATTCCGGTTGTATGCCACGGAATAAAAATTAAAGCCAAATTAAGGTGTGCCGGTTTTCAACCCTTAACCCGTAAGGCGGATTCGGAGGCCGTGGGTAGGCGTCATTTTGCCTGCCCACCGATTATGCCGGATTCCGCGTGGGCAAACGATAAAGCCGTTTGCCCACCCGGCTACGCTGGCTATCTTATGACGGTTCCCGTACTCCGTCGTGGGAACCCATGCCCGGACGCTCCGCGTCCGAATACCGCAGGAGCGGTTGAATATGCGTTCCCACGCCGGAGCGTGGGAACGATCAAAAATGCCTGAGGCTAAATTGCGCCTAATGACCTGGGGAACATCCGTCCGACTTACGGCCTTGTTCCGCGTCATAGGATGTGCCGAGTCTACCCTGAGCTTGTCGAAGGGAAGGAGGTGCATCAATCGAGTGACGCAAATGATGCGCTTCGTACCTCAGCGCATCCTATGTTGGCTTAGCGCGTCCTTAGGTTCCGCCCTACGCCCTTACGACTTTACGGCCTTATTGCGGCGCGAGTTGGCGAGCCAAGCCAACAAACCGCTGAAAAATAACCAAATGGAGGCGGGGGCGGGGACTGTATTTGCGTAGGTGCCAAGTCCTAGGCTGAAGTTTCCGACATCGGTATAGGAAGCACCCTGCAACATCCCTGCGTTTTCCGGTGACATCAAAATGTTCCCGGTAAGCAGCCAGTTGGTGATAACCCCGCTGGATTGGGTTAGGTTTAGGTTAGCCAAGTCGTATACGATCATGGTGAAGGAAAGATTATTGGCTAAGTACCATCCACTACGGCCATCGGTTTGTCGGGATGCGTCAAATTCTAGGGAAAAGTCCCCGTTGAATATTCTGGGCGAGCTTGTAAAGTTGGTCAGATAAAACCCATGAACACCCGTCATGCCGAGTTTTTCACCTGCCACCCCTGCTAAGGTATTGGAGTCGATGGTGAACCCTGCCGTAGTACCCATGACATGTCGGCCAGTAGGCTGGCTTGTAGGATTGGGGCCGATAGGCATCAGGTCATGGACTAGATTGAGAGCCGGGATTTCCGTGCTGCCCATATTATTGCGGAAATAGGTAATCGAATAAGCCGGATTGGTGTAATCAGACTCTGCACTGTCCCAAAAATTAGCTAGGTAATAGCCGTTATTATTAAAGGCATTGCCGAAGACATAGGGCGCAAGCGCATCGCGGTCAAGGTCGAAGGTGAAAGTGCCACCTTTTGTTACATTCAACATTTCGGCATAGGAGGCAGAGGAAAAGAGTGTAGCCGCCAAAGCGATGATCGTTAATAGCAGTTTAAGGTTAGGGTAGATCGATGTCTGTGTTGTCATGATGGTCTTTAGTTGTGGTTTGTATTAGTTTTTAGAGCGTGCTTAAAATCGCCTCAAAAATCTGATCTTGGTACTAGGCGTTTTGATCGTTCCTACCTTCCCAAGGCTTTGAAGTATTCATTTTATGGCATATTAAACAACGAAAATCAATAGGGTTGAGACGAAAAATTGCCAATTCTGACAATCATTTCACACCGAGATAGGATGCGCTGAGGAACGAAGCGCATCATTCGTGTAAACCCATGCCTAACTTTGATGTCTGCCTTATTCCTTCGCCCCCAATTCCAACCCGTAAGGCGGATTCGGAGGGCAAGCGACAAACACTTTTGCAAAATGAAAGTGTTGACGAAGTATTCGATATGGCAAAAAAGCATACTGAAGTAGTCCTTACCGGAAAATAGGGATGCTAGAAACGACATTCCAACACACTACTTTCTCTTCCTGCCTGTCTGGGCCAATAAGCGCTTGACTGATTCCACCCTTTGCCGCTCCAACTCCCGGGCAGCTTCCTCCTCGGCCTTGCGTTCAGCCTCTTTGCGTTTGACTCTAAGCTCCCCGGTAATGGGGATGCCGACTGGTTCCAGATTGGCTTTAGTCAGCAGTCGGTCAATCGCACTCCAGCGTGGCGGTTGAGCAAACTCCTTGACCAGCCTAAGGTTTAGCGCCTCGTAGACGGGTAGCCAGATTTCTTCTTCGGCAGTTTTGCGGCGTATCGACAATTCCGGGTTAAATTGATACCAACCTTGCGTGACCCGCCAAAATAAGCGTCGGTTGTAGGCATAGTTTCTGTCCACTTCATTACGCGACAACACATTGGACAGATGGGCGCGTTTGTTACGCTCGGGCCTTACCACACTGGCTGGCAGATTCCGCCATGCCTCCAGTATTGTCCCGGTGTCGAATGCCGCCCAATCGCCGTAGCCAAAGGTATGGAAACGGGCAGGGAACAGCACCCATAAGGTTTGGAATAGAAAGTATTCGGTCAGGTGTTTGTCGATGCGCACCAAGCGTTCCCCAACCTGAACGTCGATGCTGGACGGTGCGATGAGTTGGTAAATTGCCGCAAATGTGGTTTTGGCATAATGGGGGTCGCGGAAGGCTTCCCGCATCGCCCAATGCAAGGCGTTCCGGCCTAAATGGTCGACGGCGTTCGGGTTGGACCCGCGCTCCAACAGGGTTTCGACAAGGCTTACATTACCGACGGCGGCGGCGGCCATCAACGGCGTCAGGTTCATCGGTGTGCGATGGTCTACGCCATGCCGTTCGCATTGTTTGAGGATGTCCTTGAAGCTTTTTGCGCAATACGGAACCAGATGCTTGCGGCCAAAGGTATGGAGTTGGTCATGGTAGGATTTGGCCGGTTCGTAATGAGCTTCTTCGACCAAATAATACGCCAAGACTTCTTCGCCTTGGCTACAGGCGTATTCGTAGAGTTGCTGCTTGAATTTAGAGCCATGCACCTGTTCCTTGAACACCTTGACCAAGGCTTCCCGCAGACGCAGCTCGTCGAACACCAGCCAAGGCACGGGGGTTTCTTTGAGGATGCCCTTGCGGATCGCGTCGGCCTGCTCTTGCTTGCCTTGCAATTCCAGCTTGTGGGCTTCCCTTTGCCAGTCGTCCAAGGTCGAATCCTTTGACGTCACGTCCACTTTGTCGCCACTGACCTGCAAACCCAGTAAATTGAGCAAACCATGGCGGGTGTCAGATTCGATCAAGTAAACGTTTTTGATTGCTCGTGTCAGCGCGACGTACAAGGCGTTGACGTAAAACTTGTAGACTTCCAGCGATTTGTCGGCCTTGTCCTTGGCTCGGCGGTATTCCAAATCGTCGCTTGCCAAGTCGGCGGCGGTGACTCCATCAACCAGTTCGGCAAACTCCGCCCGATGGTCGGAGAGGAAGCGATACAGGATGATGTTCTCGTATTCCAATCCCTTGGCCTCGTGGATCGAGAAAATCAACGGGGTCTGGAAGTATTTTCGCGCCTGGCCCTTGTCTTCGTCGCGCATCACCAACACGGCAAATTGGGTCGAGCCTTTGGTTTTTTGGTTGAGTTCCTTTTTCACCGCGTCCTTATCGTTCAGTACAGTCACCGAGCCAGTTTCCCCCGCAACTGCGTCCACCAAGAAGTTGCTCTCGCGGTCGATGGAACCAAAGCGCTTGTGTTTGATTTTGAGCAGGGTGTTGGCTACCCGCGTGGCTTCTTGGCTGTTGCGGAAATTGGCGCGTAGCAGCTTGAGTTCTTGCCGCATTGCCAAGTCAGGGTCACGCCAAAACAACGACTTGACTTTGCCCCAAGAGAAGAAGTTGGGGTGGACAATCTGGTTGGAATCACCGCAGAGCAGGAAGTGTCCAGGCTTTTTGAGTGTCTTCAAAATCAAGGCCAGTTGCGCATTGGTCAGGTCTTGCACCTCATCGACAACCACGAAGTCATAATGCGGTTTGGCCTCGGTGCGCCACTCATGCGAAAGCAGATTGAGGTCGTACAGCCGGGCTTCAGCCAGCCAGTCGCGGTATTTCTCAAACAATTCATACAAGCGGCTGCGTTCGCCGACCGGGAAGATGGATTGGCGCACACCTAATTCACGATAAGCTTCAAGCGATAGCACACCTTCGGCGGAGGCTGCAAGCACGCCCCGGATTTCTTCAAACGCTTGATGGGCATCGATGGCTTTGAATTGTTGGCGCATCCGCCCAAACCAGCCGGCAAAATCCCGCCATTGCGCTTCCCGTCCTTTGGGAACCCGTATGCTTTCGAGGAATTCGCGGAACGAGAAGAACGTGGCATCCTGACCCTCCTTCTCGAAACCATGGGAGTAATAAAGGTCGCGGGCGCTTTGTGCAAGATAGGCGGAATGGGTGACATACAGCACCTCGCCCTCGGTGTGCTTGAGCTTTTCCAAGGTCAACGCGGTTTTGCCACTGCCAGCCGAACCGACCACGATCAATGGCGCAGGCAGGCGGTAGACCATCTCCTGGGCATCGTCGAAGGAGATGACTTTGTCGAGCAGGTGGATTTCGCTCCGCTCGGGATGGACATAGCGAACCGGTTCCGCATCTTTGGATGCTTGCAAGGCTTCAATCGTCGGCAGTTTGTCGTCATCGACCTCCGCGCCGCGCAAGAACCTGGATTTGTCGTAGGCGTGGTTCTCAATGACCTCCAACATCAGCGCATACACTTCGCCGCCATGGCTGACGATGGAAAACAGCAGCCGGTTGGCATAATCCAACTTAGCCCGGTAGAACCGGCCATGGGTGACATGGCTAAGTTTTTTTACGTCCGCCGTGCGGAAATCATCCCGTGCGATGGCCTCCGTGACTTTTTTGTAGGTGGCCTTGTGCCGCGCGGTGTCAATGCCGGTGTATTCTAGGATTTTCATGTCACTTTTCAGTGCTGTCTGGCAGGGTCAGATTTGCAAAGTGTTAGAGTATCCATTAATAGTAACATATTCTTCTTTTTCGACTGGAACCTGAAAAGACAATGAACTCAATCGCACCGAAAAAACCTATCCTGTGGGCTATGACGATCATCGCACTGTTCGCTGCGACCACCCCATCAGGCTCGGAAAAAACCATGCACAAAGCCGAGGACACTCCACAGCCGGCCTTTAACTTCAACGAATATTTAGTCGCCAAACCCCATTTCACGCTGCCATTTTACTTGTTCAATGGCCATATACTGATTGATGGTGCTGTCAATGGCAGGCGAGGAAAATTCCTGTTCGATACTGCAACTGAGTTCCCGTTTTTACTCAATAATCACTTCTTGTCACTATCCAAGGATAAACTCATTGGGCAGGGGTACGCGGCTTCTGGTCAGAAAATAGTGATTTACACGCAAACTCGCGCTATCGCAAACATCGAAATCGCCAATCAGATCCGTTTTAAAAACGTGCCCGCCCTGCCGCATAATGATTTCAGTTTCATAGAGCAGGCATACACCCCCAATTTCCTCGGCATGATCGGACATGGTTTCAATAACAACTATCTTTTTATGATCGACTATGATGCGCAAACGATTGAGTTCCATAGCCTAAACCAAGATAAGGATGTTCTCGTCGGCCTTGTCGATCCGTCGCGAGTAATTGCCACGCTGGCGTTCACTCCCACGGGTGTCGATGGGAAAATACCCGAAATCGAACTGCGGATGGGTGATATAAGCATCAACGCATTTTTTGACACAGGTAGTGCCGGTAGCCTGGAATTGACAGAGTCCATGAAAAAGACGCTTGAGGACCGGGGCAACCTGGTCCTTACCGCAAGAGAACACAGTTACGGAAGCTATGAAACCCATGTGAGCGCTGCCTTGAAGGGAATCAGTTACGGACCTCAAGACCTTCACGATCCCAGCAACCTTACCTTCAAAATTGGAAAACAAAATCTACTAGGTTTAGGCTATCATTTCCTTAAAAATTACATCTCAGTCTGGGATTACAAACACCAAACGCTGACACTACTCAAACCGTCGTAGTGGCGTAGGTTGATTTGCTGCCCTATCACAAGCCAACGAACATCATGGTTGGATCGTTTTTGGTAAACTGGGAACTAGGTTATTAGTTGAGCTTTGGTCTATCAACAGGGCAAGGGAGGTTGGGAATATAATGCACTCCTGCCTCACTTTCAATCACCCCGATTTAACTTGCCCTATGGTCTACAACCCTGTTCAATAGGATTCTATCTCAATGATTATCCATGCCGATACGGCATCCAACCAAACAATGCGAAAATGCCTTGGCAGTGACTTTGCCATGCTGTGCGGCTTGGGTTTTTTCAAGCTCTTGCTACATTTCTTTAGTAACCAGCAATACGGCTATTTCACAGACGAGTTTTACTACATGGCGGCCGGCGATCATCTCGAATGGGGATTTGCCGAAGGCACTCCCCTGACCCCGGCGATTGCCAGCCTGAGCCGGTGGATGCTGGGGGATTCCCTGTTTTCGATTCGCTTGTTTCCCGCCATCGCCGGAGCTTTCACCGTCATATTGACCGGACTCATCGCCCGCGAGTTAGGCGGGGGACGCCTCGCTCAAGCACTCAGCGCAATTGCCGCCATCTTCGCACCGGGATATTTATTTCTCCATACGGTGCTGACGATGAATGCCTTCGAGCCTTTGCTGTGGACAACATGTGCTTATCTGGTCATTCGCATCATCAGGACGGGGCAAGTTGGCCTATGGGTTGTCGCTGGCATCGTGGCCGGCATTGGGCTGATGAATAAATTTTCGATAGCTTTTTTCATCGCCAGCTTGGTCACCGGGATATTCTTCACCCCAGCCAGAAAGATTCTATTCAACCGCTGGATAATATTATCCGCCATTTTGGCGATTATCATGTTTACACCCACTATTCTCTGGCAAATCGATCATGGATGGCCATTTCTGGAACACCAGCGAGAGTCCAATTTTTACGAGAAAAAAGGCTTTGTCGAGTCCGCTTTCGACTTGCTTGCACAACAATTTATTTGGACTAATCCGGGGTCAGTACCGCTTTGGCTCTGTGGGCTATATTATTATCTTGGCAGTCCTGCGGGAAAACCCTACCGCGCTCTTGGCTGGTCTTACCTAATCGTTGTTGGCTTTTTTATATTATTCAAAGGCCGGTTTTATTATCTTTTCCCGATTTATCCGATTTTATTTGCTGCTGGTGCGGTTTTATTGGAACCGGAACTACAACGACCGGCGTGGAAATATACCTCATTCGCCCTCCTAATCGGCAGTGGCTTGGTATTCTTGCCGGTTGGTTTGCCCGTCTTGCCAGTCGAAACCTTGATCCGCTACTCCAACGCCGTTTACCAACCACCCAGCCTTTCCCGGTTCAATGTTTATGACCCGACGCAAGCCCCTTGGCATTATCGGATCATGCTGGGATGGGATGAGGCGGTTGAGCAAATTGCCCAAGCTTATCAAAGGCTTTCCCCGCAAGATCGGGCCGAGGCTGGGATATTGGCTTGGAGCTATGACTATGCAGGCGCAGTAGACTTGCTGGGAGCGCCTTACCATCTGCCTAAAGCCATAAGCGGACATACCGGCTACTATTTTTGGGGCACGCGGGACTATTCTGGCAAGGTCATGCTAAGCCTTGGGGGCGACCTTAATTTCCTACGCCAAACCTTTAACAGCGTTGAACGGGTGGCCGTTGTCAAGCATGAGAAATCCGTCGGCAACAAAAGCGAACTTCCCATCTACCTGTGCAAGGACATCAAGCGTCCCTTGCCGGAAGTTTGGCCGGCTTTCAAATATTACTTTAAACTACCCTCCGAGAATTTCATCACTGGCAAAGACCAAAGGTAAAGCCGCTTGATGCTCATGAACTTCTGGCAACTGAAATCGAATAATGATGAAAACGAAATTTAAACCCCGCAAACAAAACCAAGCCATAAAACCCCTCCTGCCCGAAGAACAAATCCGCTTTAATGCCCGTAGTGACCAACGCAAAAAACTATTGCCAAAAGCGGTGGCACTGGGAGTTTTATCGGGCTTGTTGGCGGTGGCTTTTCGGTATAGCCTAGATTATGGCGAACAAACTCGGGGCGAATGGCTACGCTTGGCCCGTCAACACGAAACCATGGGCTTGGCGGCAGTGCTGCTATTGTCAGCCTTGGCAACCATGCTGGCAGGCTGGATAGTCGCACGTTTTGCCCCCGAAGCATCGGGTAGCGGCATCCCTCACCTTAAAGCCGTGCTGCAAGGGCAGCGCCAATTCAACTGGCTTCGAGTGATTATCGTCAAATTTATCAGTGGATTGGTTGCAATCAGCACCGGGCTTGCCTTAGGCCGGGAGGGGCCGACCGTGCAAATGGGCGGTGCGGTGGGCCATGCCTTGGCACGACACAAAACAGGTGATGACGGCGAAGCACGGATACTGGTTGCCGCCGGTGGAGGAGCGGGGCTTGCGGCTGCGTTCAATGCGCCCTTGTCAGGCTTGATGTTTGTGTTGGAAGAATTGCAGGAAAATTGCGCAACCGTGGTTTTTTTTGTTGCGGCAGTGGCCTGTCTTGCTTCCGACATGATCTGTAGACAATTGCTAGGGCAATCGCCCATTTTCCCGCTCGCCATCAACAATGCACCTTCATTGTATTTATTACCCGTCATCCTCCCGCTAGGGGCTGTTTGCGGACTAGTGGGCGTGATCTTTAATAAAGCCTTGCTGGCCGGACAACGGCTGGTTGTTTTGCCGATGCTTGGACGCTGGGTTTATTGGGGGTTTTGGGGGGTGATCGTAGGCTTGATCGGTTGGTGGCGACCGGAAATGCTTGGTGGTGGGCAGCATTTGGCGAAGCATATCGTCGCAGGACAAACCCTCCCACAAACGACGATCATCATTTTTTTCATAGTGCGCTTTTTCCTGACCATCGGCAGTTATTCGACCGGCGTGGCCGGCGGTATTTTTGCGCCCGTGCTAGTCTTGGGTGCTTTGCTCGGCTTGGGCATGGGCGAATGGGCGATGGATTGGTTCCCGCAGATTCCCAATGATAAATTATCCTTCGCCGTGGTGGGCATGGCGGCATTGTTTACCGGCGTGGTCCGCGCACCGTTGACCGGCATGGTTTTGGTCATAGAGATGACTGCCAATTACGAGTTGGTGCTGCCATTGTTCTTGGCTTGTTTTGTGGCCTTGACGGTCGCTGACAGCCTGCGCAATCTCCCCATTTATGAAGCTTTGCTGGAACGCGACCTGCTGCGTCACAAAGGGGATTCTTAATAGCTGATGTTACGCTCTGGACGCAACTGTCGAAAACACCCAGCGAGATGGGCTAATTGCGACCTAATTTATCCGCTTTTCGGGGTATCAAACCCATACCCACCAATCCTATCACAAGCAGTGCCAAGCTTGCGGGTTCGGGTATATCCGCCTCGACTTTAATCAAATTTGGGTTGGCAGTGAAATCCTGCCAACCACTGCTAAAAATAGCATTATTGGTTAAGAAGCCTGATCCAGACCCAGAACTGTCAGCCGTAAAGCTCCAAGCTAAATTGTGACCCGATGCAACTCCCAAGCCTGAAAGTGCAAGATAATAGGTCGTGTCTTTAGTCAAAGTCGTCAGATTCAATCCCGTCAAGGCGACATTGCCAACGCTTGCAACAATTCCAGTCGCATTAATCTGAGTATAATTGCCAATCGTAATTGGAGAACCGCTCTGGCTATTGTAGATAAACGCTTCAAAAGTATCGCCAGAGCCTAAATTACTCCCAGACAGGTTCACCGTAACCATCAAATTACGAATATAATCAGAATTCGGGGTTTTGAATGCTTGCGCCGCTAGGTGAGATCCCGTCAATGCAGTTCCGTTAGCCGAAAAATTGCCGATATTGTTTGCTACTACAATAATCTCCGACGATACAGGCATCGCAGCGAAGAGGCTGAAGACTAGCAATAATGGGGAAATAATTTTAAGAGATTTCACTGGTGACTCCTTTTTTTGCAATTGGAAAGCAGTTGATAAAAATCCTAGGGCTGGATTGAGTGTTTAATTTTCCATAGTTCTAATGTTTGCCTTCGAATCGCCGATAGACCCATGCGGAAGCGACTCCAAGTACTAGCCAAAAGACACCATTGGCTAGGGCTGTGGCAATCATAAATTGATTAGACAAGGATTCAGGAGCAGGGCCGACATAAAGGCCCGAATTCGGTGCGCCAATCCAATGCGGTATGATTAGTAGCAACAAACCGATCAGCTTGAGCCATAGTTTGCCGGTAAAAACCAGCAAGACCAGGCCACCGGCAGAACACGACACGGTGAGTAGCCACCACGATTGCCTGGCAATCAACGAACCCGACTCAGCACCGGGCAATTCTGGCGGCAAACCGAGCGACGGGGCAATGAAAAACACCGAAAAACCCGCTGCCCCCCAACAAATACCTTGCATTATAGAAATGCGCTGACGTAACGAATACGCGCCGACGAGCAGCAAGCCCAAGCCTATCGCCATGGACACATTGGCGGCAAGGGTGAAGGACATGCGCTCCCAGCCTTCTTGTGGCGACCATTCATCGTCATTGCCATGTTCTTGATGAACCGTCGCCGCCGTTTCGTAACGCTCGGCTTCTTGGATGATCGGTATCACTTGCAAGTATTGAATGGCACTCAACACCAAACCGGACACCAAGCCGGCCAGTAACCCCGCCAGCAGCAGACGCTTGAACATTAGTGGCAAGGCACTACGAAGGCATGGCGGTTGTCGTGGGTCGCATTGTGAACGGCTTGCACCGGAGCAAATGCGGTGATTAAGATCAAGGTCAAACCTAAGATCATTACACTCAATGCCGAGGCGATACGGGCAACATCGGTTGAAACTTGAATGTCACTATTATTGGTAATTTGTGGATTGTTAAACATCTTTCATACCTCCAGGCTTGTTTTAAACGCGATTATCAATATTGCCCTTGTCAGTGCAAACTTTCATTGGGCGTAACATTTCTTCGGATGGCAAATCCCCGTGATGGTGATGATGGTCATGATCGTCATGGTCGTCATGGTCGAGAAATGCGTTTTCCAGTGATAAAGGAACCCCATGTGGGGTATTCTTTCGGGCTAGTTCCCATAGCCTTTGCTGTTCGGTTAGGGTTTCGCGGTCGGTCAAACCACGCTCAATGAAAATACGCTCCAAGGCCGAGGCCCAATGGTCGTAATAAGTATCCCCGCGATCTGGGTCACCCCGTTCTTGGGCTGCTTTGATCTCCTGACTGAACACATCCACCCATTCCTTTTGGGTCATGAAACCTTGTTTAATCAAACTATTGCCCATGGCGAAGAGTTCCGCCTCGAAAATATTACGGAACGGATTTTCCTCGCCTTCGCGCAGCAAAGGCTCGGCTGGTTCATTCAATAGTTCGTCCCGTATGGACTTGCATTCACTCATCTTAACTCCATTCTCGATTAACTCATGTTAAGGAACATTCTTTCAGTGTTAGAGCGTCAAGGCTTGCCTTGATTGATAAAGCACGCTTTATTGACAAAGCAAGCTTTGTCGCTCCTAAGATTAGCTGTCCACCACCGCCGGGCCGATTCTGCGAAGATAGGGTTCCCACATATCGGCATAGATCATGGTGCGACTGGAATTGCCCGTGCCACGCTCTACATACTGTGGACCCCAAATCGCCGAGGATTCAAACCGTACACTGTAAAGCGGCACTAAGAAATTCTGAAAACCCTTACAGTTGACATCCGGGTAAGCACCTTGATAGTAAGGTTTAAAGGTGTTGAATTCAGCTAAGGCCAGACCGTAATAGGCCACTATGGTGCCGATTTTATTCCGATACATCGGGTAATGCCTGGAATGGCTATCGCTACGCAGCAGAATGGCCCGTACCCGATCTCCTACTTTAAATTTTGGCGTCGCCGCCGCGGAATTCTCTTTATAGTCGATGGATGAATATTTTGGGTAAACTTGTCCGTCAATCGTCACCTGTCCTACTGGCAAACCAAAACCCGGTACGGCCTCTTTTTTAGCACTGTTTTCAATCGCAATAGCCCGGTTTAATGATTCCTCATCAATGATGGCAGGATGAGTAGTGGACCCGCTGGTTCTGGAGTCGATTAATTCCTGTTTGGTGACCTTGCCGCTACGTTGCAGATAGCGGGACACTGACCGCAGCCACAATTCAAAATACGGCGAGTTCGAGTAGTTCCTCGGTTGCATGGTTTCCCGCCCCCAACGCGCCATATCCAAATTATTGTTTTGTGGCTTATCAGCATGCTCAAAAGCCACCGCAGTAAACGCAAAAATACAGTGCAATGGGGCTTCCCATTCGTGTTCAGGCCAAGGCCAAGGGCCACCTGGCCCGTTAGTGGGTTCCGGCTGATCTTTATAAGGAATGGCATCATACCCGGACCAAGCGTGAGTATTGTGTGGACCTTCCATCGTAGTTCCCCTATGTTAAGGTTTTAGATGAGTTCAGTGCCGATCATGCCATTGCGCGTAACCAGCGTGGCAAGATGCATTTCGTTATCGTAGGTCAAAGGTTCGTTCTTGGGCGGTTCGGGAATCACAAAGAAGCGAACTTCAGAATTGGAATCCCACACCCGCAATTCGTTGACGGTACTAAGATAAGTTTGCACATCGGTCGAATTGCCTTTGGATTCGGCAAACTCCAAAATCACACCACGCGGCGCGGAAACGCTTCGTGCCCGGTATTGGCGAGATTTATACCAAACCGGTTGCACTCCCAGCAGGGCCTGCGGGTAGCACGAGCATAAAGTGCAGGAAACCATGTTATGCACAAATTGCCCGGTCTTGGCTTCATAACCATTGGCGACCACGCGAACAGAATTCCCCTCTGGGCCGATTGGAGGGGTAAACTGAAACCCCCCTGCGGGTGGCCAAATAAAACCTAGCCTCTGCGCAGCAGCAGCGGCATCCAAAAACTCCCCAATGTAAATGGAAGCAGCAAAAGGTCCGCGCTTGGAATGGCTTTTATAGGGTTCGTAGGTGGGGTTTTCGGGGTTTAGCAAGGCATCCTTGAAGGCTGGGTCTACCCAAGCATGGGCCACCACGGCCTTGCCAATATAAGGCCCAACTTGTTCGTGGTAATACTGGATGAAGTCGTCGATCACTTCTTGGCTAGTTTTGCCAGGGACATTCAAAATCCCCTTGTCGATGATCAATTGCTTTAGCGCATCGGCTCGTTTTGCCAAGGGGGAGAGTATAGTGGTCGGCGGACTGAATGCAGCCTCATCATCAAAGATAGGCGCACCGCCTAAATCGGCGCGAGCCGGGTCGGCTTCCGGGGGATTGCCATTGGCTTCTGCTTCAGTACTTGTGCCTAACGCCACCACACCTACCGCGACACCCCCGACACCTGTGGTGCTTGCCGCCAAACCGGCAACGCCCGCCGCTTTTAGGAAATCTCGCCGAGACTCCAAGTTTGTCGCCTCGGAGTCTGTATCTTTTATTGGTTTTGTCATAGTTGGGTTCCCAAGGCGTTAGTCTTGTGTAAATCGTTATATTGAATTTTATTGGTCCAGCAAAACATCCCTCGAAAACAATTCCTTTATAAAAACAATTTTTGAATATACAAGATGGGAAATCATTAGTCTATGACGATTTCTGCATATTTTAAATATAGGGGCATTATTGGTAATTTTTCATAAATGTCTGTTGTTGAAATAAAAAAGACTCGATAGAATGCATTTTCAACGAATAAGGGTAACCACTTACGACCCTTAATAACACATGGCTTATAGGCACGTTAAATGTCGAACCATTCAATCAACAATAAAGGAGAGCAGTCCCTTGCAGAAAAAACAATCATCCAAACCCCGATCTGCCTCCCCTTCTGCCAGCAATCGATTGGCACTGGCAACAGGTTCTTTGTCGGCATTATCAGTGCTGTCCTTCAGCGCCCAAGCGGCCATCATTTTCTACGACACGCCAATCGGCCCGATCACCACCTTCCCTCCCCCATCCACCAATACGACTTGGGATGTGGATGGCAAAGGCGGGGCTGAATTCCGGCTGAAAGGGGTAGGTTACACCAGTAGGGGAACTGCCCGCGCCATGCTGACCAGTGACGGCCTCAACGGGCGGGGACTTATCCAGCAACTCGTCACAAACGGCCAAGGCGGTTACAACGCTCAAGGGGGCTATGTGTTTCAAAATTTGCGCCCAAATTTTCTCATCGGGCCAACGTTAGCGAAAGGCTATGGATTTGGATATTTCAACAATACCAACCGAAAACTTGCCTCGTCCAAGTCGTTTTCGCATCAAATCGCCGGCTCTGCCGTTGGCTTTGGCAGTGGGGTCAACGGCTACTTTGGCTTTCAATTCACCAGCGGAGGTGATACGTTTTATGGTTGGGCCGAATTGAATATTGATGGGCCTAATCTCTCCTATACCATCAATCGCTGGGCTTACAATGAAAACCCTGGTGGACTCATCCAACCGGGTCAAACCATCCCCGAACCGGACACTCTCTCTTTAACTTTGTTGGGCTTGGGAGCGGGCGGTGTCCGTGCTTGGCGGC
This sequence comes from uncultured Methylococcaceae bacterium, assembly GCA_903930145.1. Classification (GTDB taxonomy): domain Bacteria; phylum Pseudomonadota; class Gammaproteobacteria; order Methylococcales; family Methylococcaceae; genus Methylumidiphilus. The sequence goes on along the minus strand of CAIYXP010000188.1, from coordinate 2,114 downwards.
GGCGCAAACAGGCGTTGTAAACCGTTTGTAGTCAGGGCTTCAGCCGGTATACTTCCTGGTTAGTTTGCCGCCTAAAGGCGGGACTACGAACGCTACTAATGGCAGTGTGATCACGAATTTTTGGACACCTAACTCCAGCTTGTTTACGAATGGAGCGAACGGTTCCGGGCGGCAAGTCTTTCTTTGGGTGAGGCACGACGACGATACCACCGCGTTGCGGGTGGGTGAAGATATTGGGTGTTAGCAACATCTTCACCAAAATGTCATAAACATATTTTATAGTTGCCAAATTACTTTAAGTCAACTCTAAAATATTTTATGAATCGTGGCTTTTACACTATTCTCGCGGCACAGTTCTTCTCTTCTTTAGGGGATAATGCTCTCTTGTTTGCTGCTATCGCATTGCTAAAGTCCATAGCCGCGCCCACTTGGCAAATACCTGTCCTACAACAATTCTTTGTCTTCGCTTTTATTATCATTGCACCTTTTGTTGGCCCATTTTCCGATGCTTTGCCAAAAGGCCGGGTAATGTTGATTAGCAATGGAATAAAAATGGTCGGGTGTTTGGCAATGTTAATTGGAATACATCCATTGCTCGCTTATGGTTTGGTAGGTATAGGCGCAGCCATTTATTCCCCTGCGAAATATGGCATTCTGACCGAGTATCTCCCTGCCAACAGATTGGTATGGGCCAATGGCTGGATGGAGGGGCTGACTGTTGCGGCTGTTATTTTAGGGGCGATATTTGGGGGCTTACTGGTCGGCCATCGCATCGAAATGCAAGTTGAACAACAATTAAGCAGCATGGATTATAATGCTGGAATAAAAACGGCTCCAGAATTTGCCATCACTGTGATTTTTTTAGTTTATCTGGTGGCCATGATATTCAATTTATTTATTCCAAAACTGCCCATCGAACATCAATTGTCCAAGCGGAATTTGACCTTCTTCTTGACTGATTTCTGGCGTTGTTTCGTGTTGCTGTGGAAAGACCCATTGGGTCAGGTTTCCCTTGCTGTGACCGCATTGTTCTGGGGGGCGGGGACAACTTTACGTTTCATCATCCTTGCTTGGGCAGCCACTTCGCTTAATCTTGATCTTGAGCAATCCACCCAACTAACCGCCGTTGTCGCGGTGGGACTTGCCATCGGATCAGTACTGGCTGCCAAGTATGTGTCATTGGAGCATTCTGTCAATGTATTGCCTTTGGGCATGGCAATGGGGGTTGTCGTGGCACTGATGATATTTGTAAATGACTGGAAGTTGGCAATACCTTTGCTAGTGCTGGTAGGCATCTTGGCAGGAAGTTTTGTCATACCCATGAATGCCTTATTGCAACACCGTGGGCATCAACTAATGGGCTCAGGACATTCCATTGCCCTGCAAAATTTCAATGAAAATATAACCATATTGTTGATGCTCGGGGCTTATGCCCTGATGATTAGATCAGGATTATCGGTTAATTTCGCCGTCGTCGCTTTTGGGGGTTTCGTATTCACCGTCATGGCTTGGCTTTACCGCAAACATGGTCATGACCAAGACTAATACCCTGAAAAGTAATTAAGACAATCTGCCTACATAATCTTCATAGTCAAACTTTCTGACTATCTTAAAACCTTCCTCTTCGTTGAATGTGGCGATGGCCGGAAGATTGACACCATTGAACATGTTATTCTTAACCATGGTATAGTGTGCCATGTCACAAAACACGAGTTTATCGCCGGGTTTCAGAGCTTGTTTAAATGAATAATCACCAATCACGTCACCAGATAAACAGGTCAAACCGCCAAGCCGGTAAGTATATTGATATTCTTTAGCTTGCCCTGAACCTATGATATTGGGTCGATAAGGCATTTCGAGTACATCAGGCATGTGACAGGCAGCCGACGTGTCTAAAATGGCTATATCCATTTCATTGTGAATGATATCCAACACTTTTGCCACCAGAAAGCCGGTATTCAGGGCAATGGCCTCACCAGGTTCAAGATAGATGTCCAAGGAGTATTTTTCTTTAAAAAATAGGATGGACTGGATCAGTGTCTCAATATCATAATCAGGTCGGGTAATATGATGCCCACCCCCCATATTAAGCCATTTCATGCCTTTAATATAAT
>CAIYXP010000187.1 GCA_903930145.1 uncultured Methylococcaceae bacterium | reverse complement strand
TTCGCAACGCATTTTTAGCCAGTCGCGACGAAACCGGCAGCCGCCTCGCGCTCATCGTCCGGCACTTGCCGCTTGGCATTTGGGAGATAGCCGCACGACGCGGGTCCGAAAAGGACGGGTACAGCCATGGCTGAATTGACAGAAACCGCCAGCCAGTGCGCCAAACCCTCCGGTTGCATAGCCATGCTCTCTCCCGGCGTGGCGGCGGTCAACGCACTGATGAACGCCGGGGAAATGAATCGGATGCACAATGACTCCCTGATTGTGCGTTGCCCGGACAAACCCGGCCCGATGTCGAATGCGGCCAAGCGCGAAACCGACCAGAAAATGCTGTGCGAACTGATGTGTTGCTGCGCCAAAGACCCGAATGTCTCGTTTAGTCACAAAACCGGGCAGACCGCACCGCGCTACCAAAGCTGCGTCGCCGACACCATCCTCAACGCCAATGGTTTGAACTCCTTGTTGACGCCTGACATGACCGAGCCGGTTTCCCGCTATTGGCCGGAAGTCACTTACGACATGACCTGCGCTCCGCCCAACCCGCTGACCCGTGGCGGCACACCGACCTATGGCAGTGAAGGCGGCAAGCATTGGGGGAAATACGGCGCAATCAACCGCCATGCCGAAGAAATCGGCTGGGACCGCAACGAACAAGGCCCGCCGACCCGCCGCCCTGACATCATCGCCGTCAAAGACCCGTTCAAGCCGCCGACCCAAGAGAACATCGATCGGATTTATGAAATGAAATTTAGGGGGGATGAGTGGGGAAGTGGGCAACGAATTTCTTATGATAAAATCGCAGGTGACTCAGTTAAAGTTGAAGAAATTACTGAAGATGAATGTAATTGTGGTGATCGCAAAAGTACATCCGACCCTGTGCTGTTACCCACTGCAATGAAGCGCAATGCAGAACGTCTCGCTTCTAAACAAACGCAAAGCCTAATAAGTTGGGGGGATGTAGGCAAGGGTGCGGCTGTCGTAGGTGTCGGTATAGTTATCATCGGTGCCGCTGCTTCGGGGGCAGGAGCTTTTGCGGCTGGATTGATGGGTTTGGGTGCTTTAGCCACTCAATCACCCTAAACTGACATAGGAGCATGAAACATGACTCAATCGATTTATGACGTAATGGAAGATTTCAACGACGACCCAATAGGCTCGATGCGCAAAGCTGCCGAATATTTCGAGCAAAACCCGGTGATGTACACCCATCCAATTAGTAAAAAAACCAAGGCGATAGCCCGCATCGGACTGCGAGCAACCTATTTTTTACCAGCTCGCGATAGGGAAATACGCTTACGGATGCTAGAGGCCGTAGAGGCTGTTAGGGAAGCATTTGGCGAAAAATTGCGTTGGATTGTGTTGGAGGGGGGGAAGGTGAAAGCATATCGACCTGAACATTTAGCCACTGAATCGTTGCTTGAGCGCTACAAGGGCGATTTTGGAGTTTACATGGGAAGTTCCGATATTGAAAATGCCGAAGGCTTACAAGACTTCCAAGCCAAATTTTTTTGTCAGCAATATTTTGGACCCAATGTGCCGGTAATGGACGCCTTCGAGTTTCATGTGCCTTTATCTTGGTCCATCGGCAATGCTGAACAAGGCGGTTTTACAGGACTTGCAGCAAAAGTAGCCGACATCATAAAGCCTGACTGGGGTACGGCTGGTTTCGCACTAACAATCTTGATGGGTCACATGAATGCCGAACCTCGAACTGCGTTATATCCTGTCTTACAAAAATATCCTGGCTTAGATTGTGGTGACGCACTTAGAGACACTAACGAATTCCCAGACGGCATGGGTTCGGTAAACTGGATTTCTTGGGTGTCGGACAAACTCCTAAAACGCATCGGTGAGCGAGAAGCGGTAAGAACCAGTCTTCGCGAACAGCCCGGAAGCGAACACGTTAAAGTTGCAGAATTGGATTGGGGCATGGTGTTTCAAGCCGGGGCGTTGCCGGGTTTAGGTGACAACGGCGATCCCGGAACGCTACCCGCCTATCAAGCCGTTGCACGAACCTTGAAAGCGCTTAGAGCGCCTAAAGCTCGTGGATTTGCAATATCTTCTGAGGCACTTAATGCAGATGATGAGGATATTGGTAAGAATGAACGACGTGCATGGGTGGCAAGGTTTGATTGAAAGCCCTATGACAATCCAACATTTGGAAGAATTCAACGACAATCCGATAGGCTCGATGCGTAAAGCCGCAGAGAGCTTTGAAAAAAATCCAATCATATGGGTTGATCCTTGGGATAGAAAGCAAGAGGTGATTGCACGTGTTGGTTTACGCGGTGTTTTTTATCTACCCGCTCGCGAAAGAGACGTTCGCTTGCGTATGCTGCAAGCGATGGAAGCGACCCGTGAAACCTTTGGCGATAAGCTACGGTGGATTGTCTTAGAGGGAGGAAAAGTGAAAACCTACAAACCCACTCCCTTAGCTATAGAATCACTTCTTGACCGTTACAAAGGTGAATTTGGCGTTTATGTGGGCAGTTCCGAACCTGAGAATGCTGAAGGACTCCAAGATTTTCAAGCCTTTTTTTTCTGCCAACAATATTTTGGGCCTAATGTTCCAGTGATGGATGCGTTCGAATTCCATGTTCCTTTATCTTGGTCTATCGATCATGCAAACCAAGGAGGATTTACGGGGATTTCTAGTAAATTAGCCAACATATTGCAGCCCGATTGGGCTACAGCGGGCTTTGCTTTAACCATAATGATGGGGCACTTGAATCCCGAACCACGGACGATTTTATATCCGTTGTTACAAAAATATCCAGGCCTAGATTGTGGGGACATAATCACCGATACCAATCAATACCCCGACGGAATGGGTTCAGTAAATTGGCTAACATGGGTGTCAGATAAGTTATTGCAGCGCATCGGCGGACGCGAGGCAACAAGAAAAATCCTTAGGGGACAACCCGGAAGCGATCAAGTCAAAGTGGCGGAACTGGATTGGGGCATGGTGTTTCAAGCCGGGGCGCTGCCGGGTTTGGGTGACAACGGCGATCCCGGAACACTACCCGCTTATCAAGCCGTGGCTAGGACATTGAAGCCACTTAGAGCGCCGAATGCTCGTGGATTCGCAAAATCACCTGAAGCCTTGGAAGCTGACGATGACGAGAGGGGCAACCGGGAAAAACGCGCTTGGGTAGCGCGGTTTGATTAAAAGCCCTATGACTCAAATCCTACATTTGGAAGAAATCAACGAAGATACAATACGCTTGATGCGCAAAGCTGCCGAATATTTCGAGC